>CAZNRJ010000264.1:0-5944 GCA_964574945.1 uncultured Ohtaekwangia sp.
TTACCCTTTGAAAAGATAGTTGATCAAATGAAGGCATCGGGTGATGAAATGAATTTGAATGCCTTTATGGGAACCATGATCGCCTTGAATTTATCGAACAGCATTTTTGTGGATTGTACCTCAAGCGAGGAAGTTACCGGGTTTTACGAATCGATTTTATCATCAAACATTTCCATTGTTACTCCTAATAAAAAGGCAAACTCGGGATCTTACGAGAAATACCAACAACTGAAAACTGCCGCACGTAAACGTGGAGTAAAATTTTTATTTGAAACGAATGTGGGCGCAGGGTTGCCGGTAATCAATACATTGAATGACTTATTGATCAGTGGTGATAACGTGATTGGCATTGAAGCGGTGCTGAGCGGAACGTTGAATTATATTTTTAGTTCCTATAAGAAGGGTGACAAGTTTAGCGATGTTGTGAAAGTGGCAAAGGAAAAAGGGTATACCGAACCCGATCCGCGCGATGACCTTAACGGGATGGATGTTGCCAGAAAAATTTTAATCCTTTCCAGGGAAGCGGGACTTCCTTTAGAACTGAGTGATGTTGAAGTTGAAAATCTTGTGCCGAACGATTGCAGAGGTGAAATGAATGTAGATACATTTTTTGAACGATTGAGTGCTCACAATGAAGCATTCGAAAGGTTGCGAGCTGCCGCTGAATTGAAAAATGAAAAGCTGCGGTATATGGCGGTGCTGGAAAATGGAAAAACGAAAATCCGGTTAGGTTCTGTAGATAGCCGGCATCCTTTTTATTCACTATCAGGAAGCGATAATATTATTCTTTTAACCACAGAACGATACCACGAAAGGCCTATGGTAATTCGAGGGCCAGGAGCAGGAGCAGAGGTTACTGCGGCAGGCGTGTTTGCAGATATTATCCGAATCGGTAACTATGTAAATGTTTAGCAAGAATGAATTCAATCAGAGCTTTTGCCCCCGCCACTGTTGCCAACGTATGTTGTGGGTTTGATATCCTGGGTTTCGCGGTAGATTTTCCGGGCGATGAAGTTAAATTAACCCTTCGCAGCGATTCTGAAATTGTGATCACGTCAATTACCGGGGACGAGGGCAGACTGCCTAAGGAGCCTGAAAAAAATACTGCGGGTGTTGCCGTGATTTCTTTTTTGAAATCCATTGGCAGCAACCAGGGTGTAGATATTGAATTAAAGAAAAATTTACCATTGGGAAGTGGCATGGGTTCCAGCGCGGCCAGTGGGGTTGCTGCCCTTGTGGCCATTAATCATTTAATGGGAAACCCATTTACACGCGAGCAGTTAGTTCCTCACGCAATGGAAGCGGAACGAATTGCCTGTGGATCGGCTCATGCCGATAATGTAGCGCCTTCGTTGTTAGGCGGTTTTGTGTTAGTGCGTGAGTATTCACCTCTTGATGTAATCAAAATAAACACAACTGATAAAATCTATTGCACCCTTGTTCACCCGCATCTTGAGTTGAAAACAGAAGATTCAAGAAAAGTATTGCGGCAGTCATTGCACCTTAAGGATGCTATTACGCAAAGCGGAAATATAGCGGGACTAATGATCGGATTGACAAAGCCTGATTATGGATTGATCAGCAGGTCGTTAAAAGATGTTATCGCAGAACCTATTCGCTCAGCGTTTATTCCAGGCTTTAGTAATCTTCGCAGCGTTGCCATGCAGGCAGGGGCGTTGGGGTGTGGTATTTCGGGCTCGGGGCCTACCATTTTTATTTTGAGCGAAACCCATGAAGGGGCTGTGGCAGCGGGGGAGGCCATTCAATTGGAATTTTTAAAACATCATTTGAAATCAGATGTATATGTTTCAAAAGTAAATCAACAAGGCGCTTACATTATCGAATGAGAAAAAGATTTTTATAATGAACTACTACAGTACTAATAATAAACAACACCGGGTAAGCTTAGGGGATGCGGTTATGGAGGGGCTTGCACCCGATAACGGGCTTTACATGCCGCAATCAATACAACAACTTCCGAAATCATTTTTTGATTCGTTATCGAACAAGACTTTTCAGGAAATTGGGTATGAGGTTGCTAAAAATTTAATTGAACAAGATATTCCTGAATCAGAATTAATTAAGATCATTGACCATACGATTCAATTTGATGCCCCTTTGGTGGAGGTTGAAAAGAATATCTATTCTCTTGAACTGTTTCACGGTCCAACGTTAGCGTTTAAAGATTTTGGGGCCCGGTTTCTTTCCGGGTTGCTGGGTTATTTTGCTAAACTCAAGAATAAAGAAATTACCATTTTAGTAGCCACTTCTGGTGATACGGGTAGTGCGGTTGCCAATGCGTTTCTGAATGTTGAAGGCACGCGCGTACTTGTTTTGTACCCTTCCGGTAAGGTAAGTGAGGCGCAGGAGAAACAATTCACCACGCTTGGGGCGAATATTACCGCGCTGGAGGTTGCCGGAACGTTTGATGATTGTCAGCGTTTGGTAAAGCAATCGTTTTTAGATGTTGACCTTAAAAACTCATTAACACTCACTTCGGCCAACTCCATCAACATTGCACGGTTAATACCACAATCATTTTATTATTTTCATGCGTATGCGCAATTGAAACAAAAAAATGAACCGATTGTAGTTTCAGTACCAAGCGGAAACTTTGGAAATTTAACAGCCGGACTGATGGCAAAAAAAATGGGATTGCCGATTCAAAATTTTGTTGCCTCAACGAATGTGAACGATGTTGTACCTGAGTTTTTAAAAACTAATGTATTTACACCACGCAGCTCTCAACAAACCATTAGCAACGCAATGGATGTGGGAAATCCCAGCAATTTTTTTCGCTTGTTGGATTTATATAACAACAATTATAAAAAATTGTCCCGGGATATAACTGGTTATCATTTTACCGATGCAGCAACCCGCGATGCCATGCGTACGGTCTATTCAAATTTCGATTACACGCTCGATCCGCACGGAGCTGTTGGATATTTAGGACTGAGAGAATTTTTGAAAGACCATCCAAACCATACCGGTATATTTTTAGAAACTGCGCACCCTGCCAAGTTTATAGAAACCGTTGAGGCCACCATTAACCATGTTGTTGATGTGCCAGCGCGATTGCAGAAGTTTATGCAAGGGGAGAAAAAATCGATTTCAATCAGTTCGAATTTTTCTGAATTGAAATCTTTACTTCCAACCCTGGTCGCCTAATAAGGGAACAAACGCAAACGAATCAAACTCTTCTTTCTTCAGCTCGTTTTTTACTTTGGTGATCCGCAGCATCTTTTGCTTCTCACGATCCCCGACAGGGATAAGAAGAATGCCGCCTTCAGCGAGTTGATCTGTTAAGGCAGAAGGCACAACGGGAGCGCCCGCGGTAACGATTATCTTATTATAAGGAGCTTTGGCCGGAACGCCTTTCGATCCATCGCCATAAAAGAAATAGGGTTTGTAACCCAGGGTAGGCAAAAAATCGCGGGTGCGCTCATAAAGTTTTCGGTTATACTCTATCGTATACACTTTTGCACCCATTTCGAGCAAAATGGCCGCCTGGTAACCTGAACCGGTTCCAATCTCCAACACCTTGTCGCCAGGCTGGATTTTTAGCTTTTCGGATTGAAAGGCAACGGTATAAGGCTGGGAGATGGTTTGACCTTCCCCAATAGGAAAAGCCTTGTCCTCATAAGCGTGACCGAGCAGGGCATCATCGAAAAATGCATGCCTTGGCACTTTACCGATTGCAGCCAAAACCCGTTGGTCGGAAATGCCCTTTTCGAGTAGCTTTTTGACTAATTTATTGCGCAATCCCCGTTGCCTGTAGTTGTCCTCAAACATTTGCGTAAATGCCATTTTGACCCTAAAAACGCCATTTTTTCATGATAAACAAAGTTTTATAAAATCTTTAGGAAATTTGAAACTGATGCCCCTACTTTGGGGTTCTCTAAACACAGTAGAAACTATTTTGCCATAGCGTTAGACTGTGTAGAACCTGACCAGACAGCGGGTGGTTTTGCTTCCACCAGCCAATCGGTCAGGTTTACTTTTTTAAACTAAAATCCAATCAGGATAAATGGAGCCCAATAATAAGGCGCTGCATATTTCTCTTTTGTTATTAATTCCAGCTTTGCCTCCCTCAATCCTTCCGAGAATGAAGTATTCTTTCCCTGAAGCAACGTTTGATAAAACCCGGTCATTAATTCAGAAGTTGACTCATCGGCCACGCTCCAAAACGATACAATAATATTTTTTGCCCCTGCATAAACGAGTGCGCGTGATAATCCAATTACACCTTCGCCTTTCGAAATTTTTCCTAAGCCGGTTTGGCATGCGGAGAGTGTTACCAGATTTGCGTTGAGATGGAGATTGTAAATTTCGCCCGAGTATAAATTCCCGTCTTCAGCTTGAGAATCATTTTGTAAAAATATCCTGGACAAATCAGGATTTTCTTCATCCACAATTCCATGTGTTGCAAAATGAACCAATGAATAATTTTTTAACTCTTCATCTTTAATGGCCGTTTCATTGGCCAGCGTATTTGTCAACACCTCGCAACGAATGTTTTTGGCTTTAAACAATGCTTCAATAGCATCCACCTCTTGTTTCGTGCCAGGCAAATCATTTAGGTTGGTATCTTCCGGAAAAGTGATAGGGGCCAGAAGTTTGGCTGAAGTGATACTGGCAGTTGTTGGATTGTTTTTCTTTTGAATCAGGAGGCCTGCTGAAAACTCGTAGCGCACTCCAAATTTTTTAACGAGGTATGGAAGTTGATTAAATGGAGTATTCGGATTTTTTACGTTTTTGGTTAACAATGCTTCAAAAGGAATGATGCTCATTCTACCGGAAGGAAGAAGCACAAGATCTGTTACTTTAGAGGGAATTCCTTTCGGGATTAATAGCTTACATAAATTGCGTGATGTTTGAATATAGGCCTGTTCCTGCATAAAGTATACGCTATTTCTAAATCCACTGATGGTTCGGTCGTAATCCGCGGGCAATGCATGGTCTGTTATTAAAAATTTCTTATCGGTAATAAGGTATACGTACAACCGGCTATTTTTTTCATCGATGAAATAACTTATCAACGCGGTTTTGCCGGTGAGCATACCTTGTAGCTGCGCAATGGAAGGTGCGGCAGAATTAAATTTTAAATTGAAGTATTCCGGAAATTTACTTTCCAATCCTTTCGTGAATTCGGTATAACTCTGGTTAAGATGGAATGCCGTTTCGCGTAAATATTTTTCTTCTTCTTCGGAAGGTTTTTGAGCCAGCTTTTGTGTGACTAATGCCATGGCCGATTTTAAACTATTTTCTTCCTCTAATAATTCAGATGGAATGTTGGCAAACGATTTTGCATGGGCATCGGAAATCGCTTCCTGAAGTACAGCCGATTTACTCTTTTCAGCAAAGTAGAAGGATTGTTCGCGGTAGAGTTTGCGATCCCGAAAGGAAACATCGCTTAACAAATAAGCAATGCGAACGCCATCGGCATAAACTTCGTTGGCAATTGAGCCCAATGAAATTTTGTCGGCCTCGTTGGTTGTTTGCTGGCGAAGCTTGTCAATAAGTGAGTCGCTTAACTGCAAGGTGCTTAGCCCGAATGTAAGGTCGCTGAGTTTTAAGGTCTGGTTCAGGTGGCGTGCTTCAAGCACCTGCGCCTTATACATGAGTGAGTATAAAAGAAAATTGCCATCGTAAAAGTTGTTGATTTTTGGATTGACAAGAACATTTTCATTATTGAAGTCTGTAATGTTAGCGATAATCGATTTTTGATAATTGGACAAGGCTTCGTCATACTTGTTTTCTGATTGAAGGATGTTACCTATTAAATTATAGGTATAAGCTACATCAGGATGTTTCTTTCCCTGTGAGGCGATATACATGTCAAGTGCTTTGTGATAATACGCCAACGCAGATTTATCATCCTTTTGTTTGGAATAGGTAAGCCCTAACCAACGGAGCACATACGCCTTTGAAGAATGCGGCTGTG
>CAZNRJ010000265.1:0-5895 GCA_964574945.1 uncultured Ohtaekwangia sp.
GCACAGCGCCAGGTTGATTAAATTTTGTTCCGGCAATTTTCACTTCTCCGTTTGGTACCGCTACACCCATCAACGATATAAACTCCTTGGCGGGATCGTTGAACGTAAACAAGGATGGAATTGGGTTTACAATTTCATGGCCTAAGTTTGCCAGCCAGCGGTAGCTTTCATTTTTATTATACCCGCCTGTTGCGATTAGAATTTTTCGCGCTGTAATTAAGCCGTTGGCATAAACTAAAAAAGTATCGTCTTCCTTTTCAATTTTTTCAACTTCACTGTTGATCTGTATTTCAATTCCCAACGTATCTGCTGCTTGCAGAAAGCAATCTATTATGGCTTGTGAGTTATCCGTTTCCGGGAACATGCGTCCATCTTCTTCGGTCTTTAGTTTTACCCCCTGCGCTTCAAACCATGCTATTGTATCGGAAGACTGGAATTTGTGAAACAGGTTTTTAAGCTGGCGTTGTCCGCGCGGATAATGGTGCGACAATTCAGATGGACTGAAGCAATGATGTGTAACGTTGCATCTTCCACCGCCACTTACTTTTACTTTCGATAAAAGCTTGCTCGTTTTTTCAAGGATAAGAATGCGCAACCCGGGATTTATTTGCGCTGCATTGATCGCACCAAAAAAACCAGCCGCACCCCCGCCCACTACAACCAGGTCGTATGCAGGTTGATCTGAATCATTTCCCGGCTTACGTTGCTTTGGCAATTTCGGCTTTAGTTTTTTGGGTAACATATTGATCTAAAAACCAAATCAAAATTATGGTGATAACAATGCTTGCCGAAACAACATAGCCCAGCATATCATACCGCTCCAGTTCACCCGTAGCAGTTTGCACTACGATAAGTCCGGCAATGTAAGCAGCAACCCCGCCCGAAATTTGCTGAATGGATGAGTTGATACTCATAAACGCTCCGCGGTCGGTTGCATCCGGAACGGCAGAGATAAGAGCCGATGTAGAAATCATGCGTGAAGAAATACCAACAAACATGATGATGTTTAAAATGATCACCATCCACAACGGTGTAGCCCCCAGGTTGGTGTAAATCGAAACGATGGCTATCATGATAACAGAGCCAACAAAGAACACACGATACTTGCCCCACCCATCACTTAGCTTACCCAGCAATGGCCCCGCAACCATGGAAAAGGCTCCCGTAATCATATAGAGCAAAGGCAACTGTTCCAACGTGAGTTTTAAATTATTGACTCCGAAAGCTGTTCCAAAGGGCATCATCATAAAGCCACCCGTAGCCAGCAGTGCAGTGGCAACAAATGTTTTTAAATACGTGCTTTGCGAAATTGTTTTCCATAAATGCATAAATGGATTTCGATCTGATTTTACTTTCAAATGTGCATCAATAGGTTTCAAATAAATGATAATCATGGCTGCGATAACTATACTTACCAGCACAATCATAATAAACGGGGCATGCCAGCCCCATAAGTTTGCAAAGTATAATCCAATCGGTAACCCTAATACCTGGCTTGAAGCAAAAGCCATCTGAACAAAGCCCATCACACGACCTCTTTGTTCCAACCGAAACAAATCGGTGATGATTGCAAAAGAAATGGATCCAATCACTCCACCAAATATTCCGGTTACGATGCGGGCAAGCAGGAGATAGTGGTAGTTAGCTGCAAGTCCGCAGAAAAGTGTGCCACCAATAAATCCTACATAGAAAAAGAGTAATATTTTTTTTCGGTCGAATTTATCGGCAAAGCCGGCAGCGAGAAACCCGGAAATGCCGGCACTGAATGCATACGCAGATACCACCATGCCAAATTGGGCCGTTGAAATGTTTAATGCCGGCATCAGCATGGCGCCTAATGGCGAAAGCACCATAAAATCCAATATCAATGTGAACTGTAATATGGTAAGTATGGCTATGACAAAAATATCGTAGCGGGAAAAGTTAGTCTTTTGCATTAAGGGGGTGTGAGAAACTCTTGAAAGAATTTAAATAACATCTATTTGTCCCCGCAAAATATCTTCCAGGGTGTCGCGTCTGCGAATGAGCTTTGCTTCGCCATCAATAATTAAAACTTCGGCCGGCCTAAAGCGAGAGTTGTAATTAGAGGCCATAGAATAGCCATACGCCCCTGCATTTTTTATGGCAAGCAAATCGCCTTCCCGCACTTCATGCAGCTTTCTATCTGAACCCAAGGTATCCGTTTCACAAATGTTGCCAACAACGGTATACACTTTTTGCGAGCCGGTTGGATTTGAGATATTCACAATTTCATGATAGGCATCATACATCATAGGGCGAATAAGTTGGTTTAGCCCGGAGTTAACACCCACAAATGTTACGGATGGTGTGGACTTGACAACATTTGTTCTTACCAACAAATTTCCGGCACCACTCACTAAAAATTTCCCGGGCTCAATCCATAGTTCCAACTTGCGCCCATAGCTCAGGTAAAATTCTTTAAATGCTTTGCCCAATTTTAACCCGAGGTCATATACGTTCGTTACCATGTCGCCTTCTTTATAGGCAACTTTAAACCCGCCACCAAAATCAATAAACTTCAGGGCAGGGAAATCGCGTGCAATGCCAAACAGGATTTCGGCCATCTTCAAAAACACTTCAGTCTCTGTAATTTCTGAGCCCGTGTGAATGTGCAGTCCATTGATCAGAATGTTATGTTTTTCTGCCAATTCCATAATCTGCGGAAGCTGATACACTGAAATACCAAACTTGGAATTGCTATGGCCCGTTGAAATTTTATAATTGCCGCCCGCCATGATATGCGGATTGAGACGCACACAGCATGGATAGGTGTCTCCATATTTCTTTCCGAACTTCTCGAGTACCGAGAGATTGTCGAGGTTAATGTTCAGTCCTAATTCAACACCTTCAACAATCTCCTCAAAATCCACGCAATTGGGAGTGTACATGATTTCATGCGGAAGAAACCCAGCGCCCAGAGCAAGGTGTGCCTCCTGAATGGAAACTACATCCACCCCGGCACCATTTTTCTTTAGGAGCTTTAAGATCGAAATATTGGTAAGCGCTTTAGCGGCATACTTTATCCGCACATCGGTTTCAGAAAAAGCATTCTTAAGGCTTGTTAGCTGATCGATAATTTTCTTTGCATCATATACATAAAGCGGAGTACCAAACTCTTTGCAGATTTCAGTAACGTTTAGACCCTGTAATTGATAATTATTGTTGATTAGCTCCATTGAAAAATTATATGAATCGAATAAGTTCTAACAGGTCACTGTCAGAAATACTATGTTGTTCGGATTTGTCGTAAATCGTGATTAAGTAAACCGTTCTTTTAGAAATGTAAAGATAACTGATTATTCGTGCGCCTCCAGATTTACCTTTTCCTTTGGATTTAATGGCCATACGAATTTTATAGCAATTGTTGCTGAGTGAGATTCCTTGAAGTGGGTCGATCTCAAGAAGATCAGTAAGCTCGGATAAATCTGATTTTAATGAAGGAAACTTTTTTGCCAGGCGTTTTAGTTGCTTGTCAAAGAAAGGGATTGTGTCAACTTTAAAGCTCATCAAGTAGTTCTCTGAGAGGCCTTGTTTTTATTTTGCCGGCTTTTGCCAGCTTAACTTCTTCGATTGCTTCTTTAAATTCTTTAAGAAATTTCTCTTTCTTCTTATCGATAGGTTTTGCTTTTACAAAGGAGAAGTTATTTAAAAGCTCCAAAACAAAATCTGCTTTACTATCTTTGATGTCTAATAAAACTTTCATTTCAATCTTTTTTACAAAGATAAATAGAATAAGTTACAATTGATTTTTCACACTTATGAAATTATTTGCACGCGAATCAGGGCAAGGGGAGCCGCTTATCATTTTACATGGATTGTTCGGATCATCCGATAACTGGTACACGTTGGCCAAAACATTTGCCGAACAGTTTACGGTTTACCTGATCGACCAGCGAAACCATGGCCAATCGCCCCACAGCGAAGAGTTTAATTATACGTTGCTTGCAGAAGATTTGCTTGGGTTTATCAATGATCACAATCTTGAAAAGGTAAATATTATCGGTCACTCAATGGGTGGAAAAGCTGCGATGAACTTTGCGGTAAAATACCCCGAAAGGGTAAAAAAGCTTATTGTGGTAGATATTGTGCCAAAGCCATATCCGGTGCATCACGACAATATACTTGAAGGTCTGTTGAGTTTAAATCTACCTGATGTTTCATCGCGAACTGAAGCTGATGAATTGCTAAGCAAGCATGTACCTGAACTGGATGAGCGCCAGTTCTTATTAAAGAACCTGTATCGCGCAAGCGATGGAACCTTTGCGTGGCGGCCTAATTTGAAGTCGATTGATAAACACATTGAGGAGATTGGGGAAGGGATGCAATACGATGGGCAGTATGCCGGCCCAACGCTCTTTATTGTAGGTGCCCGTTCCAAATATTTTAAACCGGGAGATGAAAAATTGATCCGGCAAATATTTCCAGCCTTTAAGTTAGTCACACTTGATAGCGGCCATTGGGTGCAGGCTGAAAAACCAAAAGAGTTTGCAGAAACAGTCATTCCCTTTTTAATAAAATAATGGCAACAAAGGGCAAGTTATTTCTTATCCCCAATGTAATTTCTGAATCAACAGAAGAGGCCGTTATCCCAATTGGTGTAAAGGCCATATTAAAAGATCTTTCTTATTTCCTGGCGGAAGACATCCGCACCGCACGAAGATACTTTAGCAGCTTGAGTATTTACCCTTCTATAGAAGCGTTACATTTTAAAGTGTTGAATAAAGACACTTCAGCTCAAGAGCTATATGAATTAATGCTGCCCATCAAGGAAGGGCATGATGTTGGGATTCTTTCAGAGTCAGGTTGCCCCGGCATTGCTGATCCTGGCGCGCTGGCTGTTGAGTATGCCCATCAACAAAACATCCGGGTTGTTCCATTGGTAGGCCCTTCCTCTATCTTGTTAGCTTTGATAGCTTCCGGTTTAAACGGTCAGCAATTTGCATTTCATGGATATCTGCCCATTGAGGCAAAAGAGGCAAATCAAAAAATTAAGGAACTTGAACGCGAGTCAAAGGTTAAAAATCAAACTCAGGTTTTCATAGAAACACCCTACCGTAACAACTCCGTGTTTAGTCATTTTTTAAAAAACCTTCATGCCGATACAAGGCTAACGGTTGCATTGGATTTAACCGGTAAAAATGAAATGGTGCAAACACAATCGATAAATCAGTGGAAAAAATCAAAGGTCAATTGGCCGAAGAGTCCTGCCGTTTTCCTGTTTCTTGCATAACAGTATTAATTCGGGCTTCTTTGCGCTTGACATATAATCTTACTTATTATCTTTGCCCCCTTAAATTATTGAAAACAAACTCTAACTATGCCATATTTATTTACTTCCGAGTCGGTTTCTGAAGGTCATCCTGATAAAGTAGCCGATCAAATTTCAGATGCCCTCATCGACTATTTTTTGGCCTATGATGCGAATTCAAAAGTAGCATGCGAAACGCTTGTAACGACAGGTCAGGTTGTGCTGGCGGGTGAAGTAAAATCTGAAGCATATTTAGATGTGCAAGAGATAGCACGCGAAGTAATCCGTAAGATTGGTTACACAAAAAGCGAGTATATGTTCGAGGCCGATAGCTGCGGTATTTTTTCAGCCATCCACGAACAATCTTCTGACATTAACCAGGGTGTAGAACGCAAGAAAAAAGAAGAAGAAATTAATGCATACTTTACTAAGAAATATGAATATTGGGACACCATTGATAAAAATGGTGATAACACTTATAATATTCTTTTAACGGGTTGGTCTACTAGATATATTTTCGAACCTTATAATAATTTTAATATTTTAAGAAATTACATCGAATTTCATACTTATGAAGATGTGAAGCTTTTTATACCTTTAGCTGAAACAAAGGCATTATTATCAAA
>CAZNRJ010000266.1:0-5881 GCA_964574945.1 uncultured Ohtaekwangia sp.
TGTTGTGTTAAGAGGGGATGAATACACCAGGCCGGTGAGTTCTGAAACGTAACACCTTCCAATAAAACTTTTTTGCAACCAACAAGACTAACCATGTTAGGACGAAGAAATTCTTTAATCGCTTCTGCTTTTTGAAGAGTGAATCCTGCAGCAACCACACCGGGCCGATCCATTTTAGATCCGTCAAGCGCGCGTTGTGTAGGATACCACATGTTCTTATCATCATTAAGGACACCGCCCGATGCCACTAAAGCTTTCCACTCCGGTGGTGTCATTTTATCCTTTTTAACAGGGCGCCAGGCTTGACCCGCACCATCAATAATTCCTGATCCGGTAATGCCAATGTTCTCCGCATCTTTCGCATAAATAGGTGACTGAGCCCGGATGGCTTCAAGGCCTTCCCAGTTAGTTTGAATGAGCGGATAATCTGCCGGATTACTGCTGAACTGAAGAACGGCCTCTTTTGAAACACATAAATTAACATTGCTCTTAAGCACAATCGCTCCGGTCAGCCAAAGTCCGCGGGGGATCAATACCGTACCGCCTCCATTTTTACTGCATGCGTCAATAGCTTGTTGAATGGCCTTTGTATTCAGAAAAATGCCATCTCCCTTTGCTCCATAATTAGTAATCTGAACAGTGTCCTTTTTAAAAGAGACCTGGTTGATGACGGGGAGCTTTTGCGCTTCCGCAATTCCTGCGAACAGCATAAAGCCGGTGATTAAAACCTGGAAAACCAGGCTCTTTAGTACTATGAATGATTTCTTTTTCAACTTGTCGAACACGTTTTCTGGCCTATTTATGCGCAATCGATTGCATTTTAGGGAGTATTTTCGAAACTGCCAAAAAAAATAACAACATTTTAAAAAAAGGCTATAATTATCTAAATTTTGAGCTGTTTTATACGATTTGGCATGAACTATTTATTCACCAGTAATGGGTGTGTTCAGAAACATTATTCAATCTATATCGATTTCTGAAAATAAATTGATATATATTGCGCAACCGATTACACGTTTTTAGCATCTTAAAAAATTATGGATTCTTCACGTTTTGCTATTCACCCCGATCATTTTAAAACATTAGATACCGCTCAAATTCGGGAAGCCTTTCTGATCGGGAACCTGTTTGAAAAAGACCAGATCACTCATACGTATACCCATTACGATCGCCTGATTGTTGGAGGGGCTAACCCTGTATCCAAATCGATTAGCCTGGAACCATTGCCTCAGCTAAAGGCCAATTACTTCCTCGAGCGCAGGGAACTTGGGATTATTAATGTCGGAAGCACAGGATCTATTATTGTTGATGGCAAACAGTATACACTTAACTTAAAAGACGCTTTATACATTGGGAAGGGGGCCAAAGAAGTTGTTTTCGAAAAGCCAACTAAAGGCGCTCCCCTGTTTTATTATAATAGCGCCCTTGCCCACACAACCTATCCTACCCGGTTAGTTACGCAGCAAGAGGCGGAGACAGTTGAATTAGGTTCGATAGAAACTGCCAATCATCGCATCATAAGAAAGTTCTTGATTAACAGTGTACTTCCCACATGCCAGCTTCAAATGGGATTGACCGAATTAAAAGCCGGAAGTGTTTGGAATACTATGCCTGCACATGTGCATGACAGGCGCATGGAAGCATATTTTTATTTTGAGCTACCCGAGAACCAGGTCGTTTGTCATTTCTTAGGGAAACCTGACGAAACAAGACACATCTGGATAAAAAATAATGAAGCCGTGTTGTCTCCGCCCTGGTCAATTCATTCAGGTGCCGGCACCTCTAACTATTCATTTATCTGGGGCATGGCCGGTGAAAATCTTGATTATACCGACATGGATGCCGTTAACCCAGTTGAGTTACGATGAATTCTTTTGATCTTACAATGAAGTTTAGCTGATCAACTTATGAAGAAAGGGAAATCGACCATTCACGACATAGCAGAAAAACTCAATATCACGGCCTCCACTGTTTCAAGGGCACTTAACGATCATCCCCGGATCAGTGATGCAACAAAAAAGGCAGTGCAAAGAGCTGCTGAAATTTTACACTATCAACCCAACCATGTTGCCGCTTCCCTGCGCAGCGGTAAAAGCAATATCATCGGTATTATCGTTCCCTCCATAGACAGGACTTTTTTCTCAGCAGTCGTTCGTGGAATTGAAGAAATCGCAAATACATCGCGCTATAACGTAATGATTTGCCAAACCCACGATAATTATGAGAAGGAGGTGGCTACCGTAAATGCTTTACTAAATGCACAAGTTGATGGCATCATCGTATCATTTGCCAAAGGCACTAAAAAGTTCGATCATTTTTTAAAGGCCAAAGAAAAAGGAGTTCCCGTAATCATGTTCGACCGGACCAATGATGAGTTAGAAATAAGCCAGGTTGTTGTGGACGATTTTTTAGGGGCCTATAAAGCCACCGAACACCTGATTCAGCAAGGCTGCAAACGAATCGGCCATATTACGAACACAATCAAAGTCAGCATTTATAAGGAACGGCTTCGCGGCTATAAAGAAGCATTGCTCGCCAATGACCTTCCTTATGATGAAACATACGTGATAGAAGGAGACCTTCAACTGGAAGATGGGCGCGTAGCGATGGAAAAATTATTACAGTTGCCGCAACCACCCGATGGAATTTTTTCGGCCAGTGCGTACGGAATAATGGGTGCACTGCAAATATTGAAAGAGCGTGGAATAAAAGTACCTGAAGATGTAAAGCTGGTAGGTTTTAGTAATGAGCCCTTTACTTATTTGACTGAGCCCACTCTCTCAACGATTGAACAACACAGCATGCGCATGGGCAATGCTGCTGCCGAAATTTTTTTAGAAGAAATAAATAACAAGGATAAAAAATTTATCCCCCAAAAAATTGTGCTTAAGCCCGAACTGATCATTCGCAAATCTTCAGTTAGATAAGCTGAGTGACTTATTCACCCTACAGAAATAAAATTATTATGAAGGCATTGAATCAAGAGGCTATCTTGCCATCAACACGACCTGTAAAAGTGTTACAATTTGGAGAAGGAAATTTTCTGCGGGCTTTTGCCGATTGGATTATTGACGTCTTAAACGAAAAAACAGGTTTCAATGGAAACATTCAAATCGTTCAGCCGCTGCCTTCCGGAATGATTCAGGCTTTGAAAGACCAGGACTGCCTGTATCATGTAGTACTTAATGGTATTCAACACGGTAAGGTTATTTCCGAAACCCGGTTGATCAGGAGCGTAAGCAGCGCAATCAATCCCTATATAAACGAACCTGAATTTATTAAAGCCTGCGAAAACCCCGATTTAAAATTTGTTATTTCAAACACAACTGAATCTGGTATTGAATTCAATTCGGCCGATACACGTGTGGATGCACTGCCGGCAAGTTTTCCAGGAAAAATTACAAAGCTTCTCTATCATCGCTTTTCATTTTATAAAGGTGCCGGTGATAAGGGACTTTACTTTTTACCGTGCGAACTCATTGATAAAAATGGCGAGAATTTAAAGCGAATTGTGTTACAATATGCTGATCATTGGAAACTATCAACAGAGTTTAAGAACTGGATTATTGAAACCTGCGTTTTCTGCAACACACTCGTGGATCGAATCGTGCCTGGTTTTCCAAAAGACACCATTAAAGAAATTCAGCAACGGTTGGGTTACGTGGATAATCTTATTGTTTCCGCTGAGCCTTTTCATCTTTGGGTAATCGAAGCGCCACTTGCTGTTAAGAATGCATTCCCTGCTGAGAAGGCCGGCTTGCAAGTGAAGTTTGTGCCCGACCTTACGCCTTACCGCACAAGAAAAGTCAGGATATTAAATGGAGCACACACGGCACTTGTTCCTGTAGCTTACTTAAGCGGCTTGCGCTTAGTGAAAGAATCGGTTGATGATGCAACAATCGGAAAGTTTATTCGCGCTGCAATCAGCGAAGAAATTGTGCCCACGCTGGATTTACCGGCCGAAGAACTTCAACAATTCGCCAACGATGTAATCGAACGGTTTCAAAATCCATTCATTAAACATGAGTTAATCAGCATCGCGCTTAATTCAATTTCTAAATTTAAAGTGCGCGTACTGCCTTCGTTGCTTGCATTCCATAAGCAAACCGGCAAACTACCTGAACGATTAGTTTTTTCATTGGCGGCATTGATCCGGTTTTATAAAGGCGAATGGCAGGGTGAAACTATTCCTCTCAATGATTCAGCCGAAATACTTGATTTTTTCAAACAAGCCTGGGCGCTGAACGATTCATCAAAAACAATTCAAGCGGTTTTATCGAATCAAAGTCTTTGGGGTACAGACTTAACTTCAATACCTGGTTTTGAAAAGTTGGTTAATGAAAAACTTGCCCGGCTGGAAGAGATTAAGACGTATGCTTAACTAATCTTCTGTATCAGGAACATACAACAAACTCTTATTGGCAAAGTCGTATAGGGTCAATCTCCTTAAATCATAATAAGAAGTCCAGAAGGATTTTAGGGCCTGAAGATAACTGCGCTTGGCATCATCTTTTTCGCGCAAAGCAATATTTAAGTTAGTGATATCAATCTTCCCGATCAAATACCGATTTTGAGCAACGTTGTATCGTTCCTGTGCAACTTCATCCGATTTCTTTGTTATCTCAATCTGCAAGCGCAGCATTTCAAACTGGCTTACCTTTGTAATGATCTCTTGTTCAAAAATTATCTTACTCTGCTCGATTTCGTAATCCCTTAATTTTTTATTTGCGTAGGCTGTCTGCATAGAAGATTTTCGTCTTCCCCAATCCACTAATGGAACGCTGAAAGAAACATCAGCAATCTGTTGCTTGCTGGGATTGGAGTACAGGTCTGACACACTTGAACCAACGTTATTCAAACCGTATGAAGCAGAGATGTTTGTTTGATAGCGCTGTCCTTTTGCCCGCGCCACATCGCTCTCAGCCTCTAATCGTCTTCGTTCAAAAGCAATAAAATCGGCCCGGTTCATTCGGGCATATTTAAGTGCATCCTCTACAGTTACTTCAAATTCTGGTATTTGATCGGGTAAAATCAATTGAAAGCTATCGCCATCCCTTAACCCGATATACGAGCGCAACTGAAGACGGGCCGTTTCCAAATCAAGTTTAGCCTGCGCAACTTCCTGCCGCGACCGCAACAATTGAAGTTGAACTTGCAAGAGTTTGTCCTGGGAAGTGGTGCCAATGTTATACCGACCCTGTTCTATTTTATGGATGGTATCATTGTTGGCCAAATTGAAGGAAGCTATCTGCTGATTTACCTGCTGAACAAGCACATCAAAGAAAAAACTTACTGCATTGCTGCTAATGAGTTCCGTTTGCTCCGCATACATGCGTTTTGACTCTTCAAACACAACAGGTTTTATAAGTTTATCCCACTTTCTTTCATTGTATGCGAATACGGGTTGATTGAGCCGGATATTCAACACGGTTCCACTCCATTGCGTATCGCTGCTTGAGATGTTGTTAAAAAAATTATACCCTGTATTAGCAGATAACATCCCGCCTGTTAATGCAATGGGCTGCTGAAGGGCAACGTTTATATTTGGGTTGATTTGATTTAAAGGAAGGTATTCTATTGAACCATCGGGTTGAATTACCGGAGTTACTGAATTGGAGTACGTTGGAATATTTCCATTCAGCCTAAGTTGCGGACTATAGTTCGTGCGGAACGAACGGTATTGCCAATAGCTCGTTTCGCGTTGCGTTTCGGCTTGCTTGGAAAAAATGGATTGATTTTTTGCACGGGTAATGATCTCTTCAATTGAAAAAACATTTTGTGCTCCCGTAAGATAGGCGCTACAGAAAATCAAGGTGAACAAAAATAATTTTTTACTCATATCGTAAAGAAGCTATTGGATCCTGACTGGCGGCTTTGCGGG
>CAZNRJ010000267.1:0-5862 GCA_964574945.1 uncultured Ohtaekwangia sp.
TGATAGGAGGTGTGGCCGTGTTTGTGTCGGGCTATGCGCTAAAGAAAAATTCGTTAAGCCTGTTTACGAATAATCCTACGCGCCCGCGGGCGGAATTTACATTGGATACGCAGCGATCAAATTACAGCTATATCTTTTTCCTGGGTGTTGGGGTGGGTATTCCAACCACCTTGCTCTTCAATTATTTTCCGGATATTCTCGAAGCCAATTTAACGCCTATGTTTAACATGGAAGGAAAATGGCTTTTAGTAGTTGCCTTATTTATATCGGCTGTGCTTTCGTTGCCTGCCAGTAATTATGTAATTAAAGTTGGAACGGTAAAATCTTTCTGGTGGAGTTTCATGATCAATTCAATTTGTTTGATTCTTGTTTTTTTAACCGGTTCTCCAATTCTTACAATCGTTGCGATGTTCATTTTCATTGTTTCTTTCACCGTGCTTTCAATAAGCTCGCTGCCCCTGGCAATTGAAAGGGCCAATTACTTTGAGAAAGTATTTTGTGTGGGAATTTTCTTTAGCGGAATGGCCCTGCCCGATGGAATTGTGGAGGCATTGCAGGCATTGGGCTATTAAGTTTAACATGAAATAAAAAGTAAAAATTGACAGTTGACAATTTCTTCAATTGACAATAATGAAGTTGTCAATTGCATTTTGTCTTTTGTCAACTTTTATAGATCAATTCATCCGGATGCGCCAGGCCGAAGGATAAAGATTATTCACCCGGTTGCCAAGCTGATTGATCCAGCCGATGGG
This sequence comes from uncultured Ohtaekwangia sp., assembly GCA_964574945.1. Lineage (GTDB taxonomy): Bacteria > Bacteroidota > Bacteroidia > Cytophagales > Cyclobacteriaceae > ELB16-189. The sequence goes on from CAZNRJ010000267.1 coordinate 753, forward strand.
CGTGCCTCTATAGGTAACTAATGCAAACCCCCGCTGTCCTTCGCCAACATTAATTGCTTCTTTGCGCAGATAGGCAAGGGCTTCTTCTATTTCTAAATCGATAACCGGAAAATGTTTTTGGTTTAAATGGATAGAAAGAGCCATTGCATGTTCCGGAATCAGCTTTTCATGTTTTGTTTCCGCTACTGCAGTTCCCTTGCTCACAATATGTAATTGGGTGCTGATAAAACCCATCTCATCATAAAGTTCAGAAGGAATCTGAATCAATAATGAGTTTTGTTGAATGAACTTAAATTGTTCAGGGTGTAAACTCCAACCTTGTAGTTGTTCCGAAATCTTTTTAGATGTTAAATCAAAATTTTTCCCCGATCTGATCCTTATAGATTGCTCACTTTCTATTTTTCTAAAAGCGGAAATAAAAAAACCTTCTCCATTCACACGATGTGGATAAAACCGATAACCAATTGCCTTTCCAACTTCAATTTTTTCTATGTTCCATTCTTTATTTACTGGGAAATCAACGAATTCAACTGCTCGATGTTCCGCAAGCCAATTTAAGGTGCCTTCATTTTCACTTTCGTTGAATGTGCAGGTGCTATAGATCAAAATTCCATTTTCTTTGAGCGCGGGCCATACATCATTTAAAATCCTTCGCTGGCGTTGGGTGCAAAGATTTACATGTTCCTCGCTCCATTCTTTTGACGCCTGGTTATCTTTCCGGAAAAGTCCTTCGCCCGAACACGGAGCATCTACAATAATAATATCAAAATATCCCGGCAGTTTTTGAAAGGTTTCCGGATCGCTGTTTGTTACCAACACATTGGCACATCCCCACTTCTGAATATTTTCCGATAATGTTTGCGACCTGGACCGGATCACTTCATTTGATAGTAGAAGGGAGTCTTCAGGTAACAAACTAAGTACATGAGTGGATTTACCGCCCGGAGCTGCGCATAAATCAAGTACGCGCAAAGGCTTGGTGAGGTCGACTGATTGCTTTACTACCTGTTCCAAAAACATAGAGCTTGGTTCCTGCACATAATATTTTCCTGCATGAAGTTCAGGATCTAATGTAAAGATGGGCCGTTCAGGCAAGTAGTACCCAAAATCAGTCCAGGGTATTTTTATCCCTTCAGGAAGTTTATCTTTGCAGGGATTGATTCGAATGGCAACAGGCGGAGTTTGTTTGTGTGCGTGAAGAAACTCAGTCCACTCATGTCCCAGGGTTGACTTCATTCTGTTTTCAAAAGCGGCAGGAAAAAAATCGGACATGAATTGTTTTATGATATCGCGGGAAGAAAAATCTAATGTAAACGTAAAGTAAGTGACTTTTATGATAAAGGCGAATGACCCGGCTTTGCAAAGCTGGATAGAGATACCGGCAAATTCTGATTTCCCGATCCAAAACTTACCCTTTGGTATTTTCAAAACGGATTACCTTTCGCCAGTGGCAGGTGTGGCTATCGGCAATTATGTGTTAGACCTTGTGTATTTGCATGAGCATGGTTTTTTTGATGGCCTCGGTTTGCCACAGGGAATTTTTAACCAACACTATCTTAACGACTTCATTGGTTTAGGAAAGAAAAAGTGTCGTGAGGTAAGAGAGCGCATCTCCGAATTGTTGCGCCATGATAATGAAGAACTGAGGTTAAATATAGGCGCGCGCGAGCTGGCGCTCATTCCTATGGACGAAGTTGAGATGTGCATGCCGGTAAGGATTCCAAACTATACTGATTTTTATAGCAGCGAAGAACACGCCACCAATGTGGGTTCGTTATTTCGCGATCCAAAAAATGCCCTGTTGCCCAATTGGAAACACATGCCGGTGGGGTATCATGGACGGGCATCTTCTATTGTTGTTTCAGGAACAAACATCCATCGGCCAAAGGGTCAGGTAAAGCCTGCTGATTCTGAAACACCAATTTTTAGTGCTTCACAAAAACTCGACTTTGAATTGGAAGTAGCGTTTATCACATGCAAAGAAACTGATCTTGGATCATCTGTTTCAACTGCAGAAGCAGAGAATTTTATTTTCGGATTTGTACTTTTTAATGATTGGTCGGCACGTGATATTCAACAATGGGAATATGTTCCGTTAGGGCCATTCCTGGGAAAGAATTTTGGATCAACTATCTCGCCCTGGATTGTTACCATGGATGCACTTGAACCCTTTCGGGTGAAGGGGCCAGCTCAGTCTCCCGAAGTTTTGTCTTATCTGAAAACCGATGGAGACAAGACTTTTGATATCCATCTTGAGGTTTCAATTCAACCTGAAAATTCATCCACAGGTATAATCAGCAAATCAAATTTTAAGCATTTGTACTGGAGCGTAAACCAGCAACTGGCGCATCAAACGGTGAACGGGTGTAACCTGCAGGTCGGAGATGTGTATGCATCGGGTACCATTAGCGGCCCAACACCTGATTCATTGGGTTCCCTGCTTGAGCTTACATTAAATGGTAAAAATCCTATCACGTTGACAGATGGAGTTACGAGACGTTTTATTGAAGATGGCGATACAGTAACCTTGAAAGGCTATGCAGAGAAAAATAAAGTGCGCATTGGGTTTGGGGAATGCAGGGGGAAGATCTTGCCAGCCACATAATGTTGGATGCATGATTCTGGATTCTGGATACTGGATACTGGTGCTTGTTACTTGATGCTTGATATAAACTGCAAGTTGCAGAACACCGATTACTGAATACTGATTTACTGAATACTGATTACCGAACATCATGATTATAAACCCGAAAGAGTTATCTGTTCCTGCGTTACAAAGCTACCTGCAAGGCGCTGTTTCACCGCGTCCCATTGCATTGGCAAGCACGGTTGATAAGGATGGAAATGTAAACCTGAGTCCGTTCAGTTTTTTCAATATGTTTAGCATGAATCCACCTATCTTGATTTTCTCTCCGTCAAGAAGGGTTCGTGATAATTCGACAAAACATACACTTCAAAATGTATTGGAAATACCCGAGGTGGTGATCAATATTGTTTCGTATGATATGGTGGAGCAAGTGTCGTTGGCCAGTTGCGATTTCCCGAAAGGAACAAACGAGTTTATGAAAGCTGGTTTTACAGAATTGGCATCCGTACAGGTTAAGCCACCACGTGTTGCCGGGTCACGCGTTTCTTTTGAATGCAAAGTGAACCAGGTAATTCCGCTGGGGCAGGAGGGCGGTGCCGGTAATCTTGTTATTTGTGAAGTCGTGCTGATGCACATTGCCGATGAAGTACTGGATAGTAGCGGTTTTATTGATCCAAATAAATTGGATGCAGTAGCCCGGATGGGGCAGGATTATTATTGCCGGGCTTCCGGTGAAAACGTGTTCGTGGTTCCCAAGCCCAATACGAAAGTGGGAATAGGCGTTGACCGGATTCCACCTCACATACGAAATAGTAACGTGCTAACCGGAAATGATTTAGGCAGATTAGGGAATATTGAAAAACTGCCGACTGAAAATGAGGTTAAACTTTTTCAATCAGGAAAGTTCTGGAAAGACGCCAATGAGATTGGGGTAGAGGAACTTCATCGCCTGGCAAAAAAATATTTGAGCGAAGGAAAGATAGAGGAAGCCTGGAAAGCCCTACTATAAAAAAGCCGGAAGGTCATCCGGCTTTCAAATCTTGTCATCAAATTGCTCAATCCCGATACATCACCGCTTTTACCGCTTTCACGGTGCGGGCAACGTTCGGTAAAATGGCTTCAATCAACGTAGGGGCATAGGGGAGTGGCACATCCAAGCTATTGATTCGATGAACGGGTGCATCCAAATAATCAAACGCGTGTTTCTGAATATGATACGTGATTTCAGTAGCTATCGATGATAGCGGCCAGGCCTCTTCAACCACAACCAACCGGTTTGTTTTTTTAACGGATTCAACAATCGCTGCGTAATCAATGGGTCTTACAGATCGCAAGTCAATTACTTCAGCAGAGATCCCTTCTTTCTCAAGTTCAGCAGCAGCAGCCAATGTCACTTTCATAATCTTACCAAAAGAAACAAGCGTTACATCCGACCCGCTCTTCTTTACATCCGCTACACCAATGGGGATCAAATATTCTTCTTCAGGAACTTCGCCCTTATCGCCATACATCAGTTCCGATTCCATGAAAATGACCGGGTCATTATCGCGGATGGCGGTTTTCAAAAGCCCTTTCGCATCGTAAGGTGTATAGGGCACCACTACCTTTAAGCCGGGTGTGTTGGCAAACCAGTTTTCAAAGTTTTGCGAGTGTTGGGAACTTAACATCCCTGCGTTTCCGGTCGGTCCGCGAAACACGATCGGGCAATTAAATTGTCCGCCCGACATGGACAGTAGTTTAGCCGCAGAGTTAATTATCTGATCGATAGCAACCAACGAAAAGTTGAACGTCATAAACTCTACGATAGGCCGTAAGCCATTCATGGCAGCGCCCACACTTATCCCGGCAAAGCCTAATTCGGAAATAGGTGTATCGATTACCCGTTTAGCTCCAAACTCATCCAGCATGCCCTGGCTCACCTTGTAGGCTCCGTTGTATTCAGCTACTTCTTCGCCCATAAGAAAGACCGAGGGATCCCTTCTCATTTCTTCGTTCATGGCCTCGCGTAGCGCTTCTCTAAATTGAATTTCTCTCATAGCTGCCGTTAGTTTGGAAAGCCCGTAAAAATAGGTATCCAAAACAATAGGATAAAGGGAATGGATCGTTTTTTTCCCTGAAAGGAATGGGATAACAATAAAAAACCCCGGTTTTGGCCGGGGTCTCTTATTTACAGAAAAACCAAAATTATTTTAATGCACTGCGGAAAGATTCAGTGGTTGCGAACTTGGTGAATTCAAGATCAGTCAACGCTTTTTCTTTCAATGATGAATCAATTTTAACAGCGCTGGTCAGGTTACTTACTACTGCATCGCCATTGCCTGAACGGGCAGCGGCAACAGCGGCACCATAATATGCCAGGGCAAAGTTGCTATTCTTACTGGAAGCTTCAGCAAATGATGATGATGCATTGCTGTAATCCTTGTTCAATAACTGGGCAAGACCTTTGTTGAACAGGTTAACATCGGTATCCAATGCAGATGAAGTTGAGCTAACCGCTGAGCTGTAATTAGCCATATAGATTTC
>CAZNRJ010000268.1:0-5858 GCA_964574945.1 uncultured Ohtaekwangia sp.
ATGGATGAGCCGGCCAAAGAAATTGAAAAACAAGTGACTGAGTTACCTCGTAAAGAAATTGCACTGGAAGCACTAAGCAATAGTCTTTCCTTGCTTTTCAGCAATCAAAAAGAGTTGATTGAATTTGTAAATGAATTTGCGCCCGAGCATTTAATTATCAATACTACTGATTGCAATCAAATCGTGGATAAGATTGTAAATGCGGGCTCTGTTTTTCTTGGCCCTTATACACCCGAAGCGGCCGGTGACTATGCTTCGGGCACAAATCATACACTTCCTACCAATGGTTTCGCAAAGGCATTTGGGGGCGTGTCGTTAGAAAGTTTTACCAAGTACATTACGATTCAGCAAATTTCAAAATCAGGTCTTGAGTTACTAGGCCCTATTGTGGAAGAGATGGCTGAGGCGGAACAATTGAAAGGACATGCCATGGCCGTTCGGGTTAGAAGATAGATATGATCGACTTAGAAAAATTAGTCCGAAAGAATGTGCTGAAGCTTAAACCCTACTCTTCAGCACGCGATGACTTTCAAGGAACAGCGTCTGTTTATCTGGATGCCAATGAAAATCCATACTCATCGGATTACAATCGTTACCCTGACCCACACCAGTTAAAATTAAAGGAGAAGATTTCTCAAATAAAAAAAATACCGGTTGATCATATCTTTCTGGGCAATGGAAGTGATGAGCCCATCGATTTGTTAATCCGGGCTTTCTGCGAGCCTGGAACAGACAATGTACTTATCCCCCAACCTACGTACGGGATGTACACTGTCAGTGCAGAAATAAATAATGTTGAAGTAAAAACTGTTAAGCTTACTCCAGACTTTGACCTTGATGTGAGCAGCATAAACAAAGCTGTTAACGATCAAACAAAATTGATTTTTCTATGCAGCCCCAATAATCCGTCCGGCAATTTGCTCTCTTTTGAAAAAGTAAAGGAAGTTATTTCTGCATTCAATGGATTAGTCGTGGTCGATGAAGCCTATATCGATTTCACGAATCAGGATGGATTCATTCCCTTGTTAAAACAATACCCTAACCTGGCAATACTTCAAACACTTTCCAAGGCATGGGGATTGGCAGCTATTCGATTAGGAATGTGCTTTGCCAGTAAAGAGATTGTTAGTGTACTTAATAGAATCAAACCACCTTACAATATTAGTTTGCTTTCGCAACAAGCTGCAGAAGCAGGATTACAACAAGAGGAAAGAAAAAATAAATGGGTTGCTGAAATTCTGCATGAGCGAAGTAACCTGTCACAGCAACTCTCAAAAATCAGCCTGGTAAAAAAAGTATATCCCTCCGATGCCAATTTTCTCCTTGTTAAAATAGACAATGCAAAAAGTGTCTACAACAAGTTAGTGGAGAATGGCATTATCGTTCGCGATCGCTCCAATGTGATTTTATGCGAAGATTGCTTGCGGATTACTGTGGGCACTCCATCTGAAAATAAAGCTCTTATTAATCAATTGAACTTGTTATGAAGAAGGTACTTTTTATAGATCGTGATGGGACAATGATTGTGGAGCCAGTTGAAGATCCACAAATTGACAGTTTACAAAAATTGGTATTCATTCCAGGTGTGTTCACCTGGCTTGGAAAAATTGCGCGCGAAACTGATTATGAGTTAGTGATGGTGACAAACCAGGATGGATTAGGTACAGAAAGCTTTCCTGAAGATATTTTTTGGCCTGCGCAAAACATGGTAATCAATACGATGAAAAGTGAGGGAATAATTTTTAAGTCAATTCATATTGATCGCTCCATGCCGCACGAAAATAAGCCTACCCGTAAGCCCGGCATTGGTATGCTCACTCAATTTTTTACGGAGGATTATGATTTGAAAAATTCATACGTGATTGGTGACCGGGTTACCGATATTGAATTGGCAAAAAATCTTGGCGCTAAGGGAATTCTGCTAAATGATGGAAGTCTCAAAGAAAAACTGCAGGATAAAAACCTGGATGATGTCTGTGCTTTAACAACAATGGATTGGAAAGACATTTATCGGGCTGTGCTTCCCAAGCGAACCGCTGACGTGCAACGCAAGACAAAGGAAACGGACATTTCAATTTCTGTTAATCTAAATGGAACGGGCCAATCGTCTATAAAAACCGGGCTTGGCTTTTTTGATCACATGCTTGATCAGTTGGCCAAACATGGGTTAATTGATCTTACGATAAACGTTAAAGGCGATCTTCATATTGATGAACATCACACCATTGAAGATACAGCGCTTGCTTTGGGCGAAGCATTTCATAAAGCCTTAGGCGATAAGCGTGGCATTGAACGCTATGGTTTTTATTTGCCGATGGATGATTGCCTCGCCCAGGTTGCGATAGATTTTGGAGGTCGCCCCTGGTTAGTGTGGGAAGCAGAATTTAAACGGGAGAAGATTGGCGAAATGCCTACGGAAATGTTTTTACATTTCTTCAAATCATTTTCTGATACCGCTAAATGCAATCTTAACATAAAAGCGGAGGGCGATAACGAGCACCATAAAATTGAAGCAATCTTCAAAGCCTTCGCAAAAGCAATTAAAATGGCCGTGCGAAAAGATCCGTTTAATGATCAATTACCCAGTACGAAAGGAAAGCTTTAGGAATTACGAATAAAATAAATTACGAAGGACGAATTGAGAATTACGAAAGGATGAATCAACGAACAACAAATTGAAAAAAAATAAAAACAGTCTACCCAGGTGTCAGACACTTCAAAAGTGTCAGACACCTAAATCCACATCCGTTATTTTAAAACTTGTCATTAAATATGGTTGCAGTCATTAAATATAACGCAGGAAATATCCGCTCTGTGGCATTTGCACTGGAGCGGTTAGGTATTGCATTTAACTTCACAGATGATATAGAACAAATTCAAACCGCTGATAAAGTTATTTTCCCGGGCGTTGGAGAGGCCAGCTCCACTATGAACTACTTAAAGCAAACCAACCTTGATCACGTAATAAAGAACCTGAAACAGCCTGTACTTGGGATTTGCCTCGGCATGCAATTGATGTGTGCATACTCCGAAGAAAATAACACACCCTGTCTTGGGATTTTTGATGAAACCGTAAAACTTTTCATCCCGCAGGCAAAAGAAAAAGTACCTCACATGGGGTGGAATTCAATAGCTGTTAAAAATAGTTGGTTGGATTCCGTCCTTGATAAACAATTCGTTTACTTCGTACACAGTTACTATGTACCCGTCAATCCGCATACATCAGCCACCACTGATTATATTCAACCTTTTAGTTCAGCTATGAAAAAGGATAATTTTTATGCAGTACAGTTCCATCCCGAGAAATCGGCAAAAGTGGGTGAGAAAGTGTTACAGAGTTTCTTAAATGTATGACCCGATAGAAAGACAATGCGAATCATTCCTGCAATTGACATTATTGATGGTAAGTGCGTAAGGCTTACACAAGGGGATTACAAAAAGAAGAAAGTGTATCGTGAGGATCCTGTTGAAGTTGCGCTGGAGTTTCAGGATGCTGATTTGGATTGTTTGCACTTGGTGGACTTAGACGGTGCCAAAAAAGGGAAAGTCGTAAACTGGGATATCGTGCGTGAGATCCAGGAAAAGACAGCACTTAGCGTGGACTTTGGTGGTGGTGTAAAAACTGAAGATGAAGTTGAGCAACTCCTGGAATTGGGTGTTCATCAAATTAACATAGGCAGCCTGGCCGTAAAAGAGCCTGAAGTATTTTCCGGTTGGCTCAAAAAGTATGGTCCCGAAAATTTTATATTAAGCGCTGATGTGAAAGGTGAATACATTTCCATTAACGGATGGTTAGAAGAAACTTCCCTCCGGTTATTCGATCTCGTTTCTCAATTTGAAAACTTTGGGTTAGAGTTTCTGACGTGCACCGACATTGGCACCGATGGGATGATGAAAGGGCCAAACATCGGTTTATATAAAAAACTGATTAAGCGATTTCCAAACTTAAAAATAGTGGCGAGTGGCGGTGTAAGCTCCATGGACGACTTGCACGAATTGAAGTATGCAAAAGTATATGGTGCTATCATTGGCAAGGCGATTTACGAAGGGCATATCAAATTAGAAGAACTAAAAGCGTTTCAGAATTCTTAATCAGCAACCGTGCTTACAAAACGCATTATCCCTTGTCTTGATATTAAAGATGGCCGCACGGTAAAAGGCGTGAACTTTATAAACATCCGCGATGCAGGTGATCCTGTTGAGTTAGGTGCTTCGTATGCCGAGCAAGGTGCCGATGAATTAGTATTCCTCGATATTTCTGCAACCAATGAAAATCGAAAAACCTTTGTTGAATTGGTAAAACAAATTGCAGCGCATGTTAACATACCTTTCACTGTGGGCGGTGGAATCAGCTGTGTGGCTGATGTTGCGCCTTTACTGGAAGCCGGGGCTGATAAGGTCAGTATAAACTCCGCTGCCGTGCGTAATCCACAACTCATCGATGAACTGGCAAAAGCGTTTGGATCGCAATTCGTGGTGTTGGCGGCAGATGCGCGTAAGGTTCAGAATCAATGGATCATTCACACGCATGGCGGAAGCAAACCCACTGAAAAGAAATTATTCTCCTGGACTAAAGAAGGCCAGGAACGTGGCGCGGGCGAAATACTTTTTACGAGCATGGATCACGATGGAACCAGGCAAGGGTTTGCCATTGATCCGCTTTCTAAATTGCATGAGCTTTTAAAAATACCTGTGATCGCCTCGGGAGGCGCGGGAAGCACCCAACATTTTTTGGAAGCATTTATTTTAGGGAAAGCAGATGCAGCATTGGCCGCATCCCTGTTCCATTTTGGTGAATTGAGTATTCCTGATTTAAAAAAATATTTACATGCTAACCAAATTCCTGTCAGGCTTTAAGAATACGATATGATAGACTTCACAAAATTGGATTTTAAAAAATCAGGTGGGCTTGTCCCTTGTATTGTGCAAGATGCAAATACCCGGGTGGTGTTGATGTTGGGATACATGAATGAAGAAGCGCTCAACAAAACATTGAATGAAAAAAGATTAACTTTTTTTAGTCGGACAAAGAAACGTTTGTGGACGAAAGGTGAAACATCAAAAAATTATTTAACCCTTGTTGATGTAACAGTAGACTGTGATAACGATACACTCCTGTTTAAAGTAAATCCCGCAGGCCCTGCTTGCCATACCGGGGCTGATACCTGCTTCAATGAGAAAAATGAGGAACAGGGCTTAGGTTTTTTAGATACAATCATCCAGGAACGAAAAAATAATCCCAAAGAAGGATCATATACCAATCAACTATTAAATGCCGGGATCAATAAGATTGCCCAAAAAGTAGGCGAAGAAGCCGTGGAACTTGTGATTGAAGCCAAGGACAACTATAAAGAACTTTTCCTGGGCGAAGCGGCTGACCTTATGTATCACTATCAGGTTTTGTTGGCCGCGAAAGGATTTAAATTAGAAGATGTTATTGCGGTTTTGAGAAGCAGGCACATCAAAAAATAATTTACCAACATTCAAATTGTTGACCACTTTGCATTTCCAACCACCTGGTACACTTATATTTTTAGAATTAAAAAGCATGACTCAATTTAGGTACTTCACTCTGCCGTAATTCTCGCAAGAGGTGAACAACCGTCTAAAATGGACAGCTACGTACACCTTTTATGTTGATACATGTGATCAGTAGTGTCCAGTTAAAATAATTTCAGCGTTAAAATCGATTGTTACAATGCAGCAGCACAGTTTAGTCCCAAGAACCAAATTCAAATCGTCACCATCAAGAATTGCTCTTGATAACTTACCCGACACCGAAAACGGGGTTGTTTTCATTTACCTATTTTCCGACAATTTCATTTCTAAAATGAATGCCCCATTTCAGAAACTCATCT
>CAZNRJ010000269.1:0-5821 GCA_964574945.1 uncultured Ohtaekwangia sp.
CCGTGTTGCGGCTGTTGACGCCGTTGAAGATGCCCTACGAAGCCGCCAAGAAGCGAGCGCACCCCTACGACAAGATTGTGGAGGAACTACCGGTGATGCTACTGCAGGAACTTTAATTACATCTGCCCCCATCACCAGCTTTAGCCCAATTACTATTGGCTCTACCACATTATCCAATCCATTGCCGGTTGCGTTGATGAGCTTTACCGGGCAAGTATTAAATGGACACGTAAAACTTAACTGGGTTACTGCATCAGAATTAAACAATGATTTCTTCACACTTCAACGTTCAATTGACGGTGCCGAGTTTGAAAACATTGCAGAAATTGATGGTGCCGGAACTATTCAAACAGCCACTGAATATGAATTCATCGATAAAAACCCGCTCCCCGATCTTTCTTACTACCGATTAAGACAAACGGATTTCGATAAGAAGTTTACATATTCAAAAGTTATTGCAGTAAACGTTTCCCTTGGCGGGGAACTGTCTATCCACCCTAACCCGGTTAGCGTTGGAACACCGCTAACCCTTAGCCGAAAAGGCGATTACATAATTTTAAATAATCTTGGGGTTATCGTTTTGAAAGTGACCGGAGTAAATCAAATTGATATTTCTTCGTTAGCACCGGGAGTTTATACCTTGAGAAGTTCAAGAGGTGATATTAAGCGGTTAGTTATTCAGTAATTTGAAATTCAACCAATTGTGTTTTGTATTCGAAGGTTTCTACGTTGTAGATTCGTTCAGCATACGAAACACAATTTTTTTTATCTACAAGCACAACGGTTGAGCACCGCGTTCCATACCCTTGCATTTTTATAAACATAGCGGACAACGCACGTTCATGTTCTATTCCAACTCCTGTGTTTGGGAGTTGATTGTCAGCCGCTCTTTGATCATCACGCAAAAAATCAAGTAGTGCTTCCGGCTCAAGGGTATCAGTTGAAATTATTTCCCTGAATTTTCTTTTGCCACGCTCAACCTTTGGCCACGGGGTATCCAATAAATGATTGCTTAATCCATAAATGCCTGCTTTCAATTTTTGAATGCCTTCTCTATAATTGGATAAGTACCACAATTCTTCCGCAGAACCCACTAACAAATTAAATCCGTTATACTGCTTAGCGTTTGACTGAAGTGAACTTAAATACTCTGAAGGCGTTTCTTCATTCATCAGGTAGTTAGAAACCAATTGACCGCGAGAAGGTGCATTAGGGTTGATATTCGCTGGATCGCGATAATTGGTAACCAAACTAATCCTGCCATTTTTATTCATTGCCATCCAGGTGCCCGATGCTTCCAGATCACGACCACCCATAATATCCGGATGATCATTCCAAAAAGATGCAGGCGCGGTTTTGCGTGCATAAAACTCATCGCGGTTAGCCGCAACAATAAGCTTATAAGCAGGGTGCTGATTAAGGGCAAAGAAAATTAAGCACATGAATGATGAACGTAAAAAGGATAAAACGGTTCCATTATCATTTCATAACTCCAGATCGCCCTAAAACAATTCAAGTTGTGATGGCAAAAGCTGAAAAGACCTTCTGTGATAAGGTGTAATTCCCAATTGCCGGATTCCGTCACGATGTTCTTCTGTCGGATATCCCACATTGGTATCCCAGCCATATCCCGGATGCACAATTGATAATTCTTCCATCAGGGTGTCGCGATAGTTCTTGGCTAAAATAGAGGCTGCGGCAATAGAAAGATATTTCCCGTCCCCTTTTATCACACATTCAAAAGGCAAATCCCGGTAGGGTGTGAACCGGTTTCCGTCAATCAAAAGGAATTGGGGTTGAACTGAAAGCTTATCCAACGCCAAGTGCATGGCCTTAAACGAAGCGTTCAAAATATTGATCTGGTCTATTTCCCCATTGCTTACTTCAGCCACAGCCCATGCCAATGAATCGCGCACAATGTCTTGTTCCAACAACATCCGCTCTTCCTTTTTCAATTGTTTCGAATCGGTTAATAATTCGTGGGTATAATTTTTTGGAAGAATAACTGCTGCTGCCACCACAGGGCCCGCCAAACATCCACGACCTACTTCATCGCAGCCTGCTTCAATTAAATCCGGAGTAAAAGAGGAGAGTAACATTCTACCAAAAATCAAGATTCGAAACTCAAAATTCAAGGTCAACTCAACTAATTGTCAGGATAATTTTCAATATTGAATTTTTAAACGTTGAATAATGAATCCCTGGCAAACACTTTCGCACGATCTAAAATACGACAACCGATGGATCAATGTCACAGAATATCAGGTGATCAACCCTGCCGGTGGAAATGGAATTTATGGAAAGGTCCATTTCAAAAACAAAGCGATTGGCATTGTTGCCCTTGATCAAGATAACAATACCTGGCTTGTAGGGCAATGGCGATACACCCTTAATGAATGGAGCTGGGAGATACCGGAAGGCGGTGGGCCTTTGCAGGATGATGTCTTAGAATCTGCCAAACGGGAGCTAAAAGAAGAGACCGGTCTTGTTGCCAGGCAATGGACAATGATTCAGCGCACGCATCTCAGCAATTCAGTTTCTGACGAAGAAGGGTTTCTGTTTTTAGCTGAAGATCTTACACAACATGAAAATGAACTGGAAGATACTGAAGCTGATATGAAGGTTTGGAAACTTCCATTCGCGGAAGCGTTACAAATGGTGCTTGATGGAAAAATTACTGATAGCTTAACGGTAATGGGATTGCTTAAAGTAGCGAGAATAAAGAATATATAAAATGATGCTGGATTCCAGATACTGGATTGATTCTATCCAGCATCGAGGATCAAGGATCAGGCATCTAAAATGTTTAAATTAAATCATCATAGTTCTCACATTCGCCCCAACTTCCTGCTCGCCTATCCGGTGATGTTGAGCATGCTTGGGCAAGTGATGACGGGGGTGGCCGACAGTGTGATGATTGGCTGGACAGGCGCTACACCGTTGGCAGCTTCTTCTTTCGCCAATGTATTCTTTTCGATTCCCCTTTTCTTTGGCATTGGTGTTTCGTATGCCATTACTCCATTGGTAGCCCAGGCGGAAGGAGCACACGATCAAATCAAAATAATTGATACGCTTAAGAATGGTGCCTTGATAAATCTTGCAACAGGATTCATTTTGGCCTTGCTTATTTTTTCAATCATTCCGTTCATGCATTCCATGGGGCAACCCGAAGATGCAGTAACCCTGGCAATTCCATATCTCGGCATTATTGCGATATCGATCATTCCAACTATGATCTTCCAAACCTATCGGCAATTTGCAGAAGGCCTCCAATCTACGCGCATCGCGATGATTATTGTAGTGGGGAGTAACCTTGTTAATATACTGCTTAACTACCTGTTGATTTTTGGCCATTTCGGATTTCCCGAATTAGGGTTGAATGGTGCAGGGTGGGCTACTTTAATTGCGCGCTGCTTAATGGCATTGAGTATGATGGGTTATGTTTATTACAACAAAAAGTTTCGACCTTATCAGGCCGGGTTTTCAATTGGCAGGTATTCCTGGTCGCTTATCTCCAAGATGCTGCACATCGGACTTCCTGCCGGTTCGCAATTCATTTTTGAAGCAGGGGCTTTTGGCTTCTCAGCTTTGATGATGGGCTGGATTGGAACAACCGCATTAGCTGCACACCAGATCGCGATTAACCTGGCAACAATTAGTTATATGACAACATCAGGGCTCGGAGCTGCCGCGGCTATTCGTGTAGGAAATTTTTTAGGTCAGAAAGACCGTGTGAACATGCGCGCCTCAGCATTCATCATGATTGGGATGAGTGTTGTCTTAATGATGGCCTGGGCATTACTATTTATTTTCGGAAGACATTTTTTACCAGGTCTGTATATCGAAGATCAATCCGTAATTGAACTAACAGCAGCGTTACTGATTGTTGCTGCATTCTTTCAGCTCTCTGATGGCATCCAGGTGGTGACAGCCGGAGCGCTACGTGGTTTACAGGATGTAAAAATACCTTCACTCCTGATTTTTGTTGCCTATTGGATTATTGCCTTGCCGTTGGGCTACTGGCTTGCTTTTCCTTTAAACATGGGACCCAACGGTATTTGGATTGGTCTGTCCATCGGGCTAACATTGACAGCTACAGCTATGGTGGTGAGGTTTAACAGACTCTCGAAAGTGAAGATGTAACTCCATACAGGTTACTGGTTGCTGGATACAAGTGAAGCTTGAAACCTGTAACTTGTATCCAGTATCAAGTATCCATTTGGAATTATAACCTTCTTACTAACGAAACCTATTCCCATGCAAGAACAAGCACTACCCGTTCGCTACTCACAAACCACGATCACCGAACTGATGATACCCTCCTACGCCAACTTTGGCGGAAAAATACACGGTGGCACCCTGCTTTCGCTGATGGATAAGGTTGCCTATGCCGCAGCCAGTAAACACGCAGGCAATTACTGTGTAACCGTTACTGTGGACAAAGTAGAATTCCTCGAGCCCGTGGAAGTGGGCGAATTGGTTTCCATGCACGCCTCTGTAAATTATGTGGGCCGTACTTCATTGGTTGTGGGCATCCGGGTGGAATCGCAAAACGTAAAGACGGGAAAGGTCAAACACACTAACTCTTCTTTCTTTACGATGGTCGCCAAAGGCGATGACGATAAGCCAACCCTTGTACCAAAATTAATTTTAGAAAACAGGGAAGATGTAAAGCGTTTTATTGAGGCCATGAATATGAAAAAAATCCGGGAGGCTGTGCGCGAACAAATGGACGATGCGAAGTCGCATATTGAAGTGGAGCGTGCAGCCGAAATTCTAAAGGATGAAAGGTGCATTCTTCAAAATAGTTAGTGATCACTAACCAACCGTGTAAATTTCAATTCGAACAAGTTTAGGATTCATTTACTTTAGGAAAACCAAAATTCAAATGAAACATTTTTGTTTAGCCCTTCTATTGTTAATTTCTGTGGCCGCTTTCAGCCAATCTCCACTCATACTAACCCAACGTGAACAAGCAAAGGTAATTGGTGAGTTGCTGGACGATCGCTTACGCACAGTTTTACCGGGCCTTATGCGCAGGGAAGGTTTTGATATGTGGGTCATAATCTCCCGCGAATACAACGAAGACCCGGTTATCCGCACGTTACTTCCCGCCACCTGGCATGCTGCACGCAGAACCACTATGTTGCTTGCGTTCGATCGCGGTGCTGATAAAGAAACGGAATACTTAGCCGTAGCCCGTTACGATGTAGGCAAAACTTTTAAACGTGCATGGGACCCGGATGCCAACCCCGACCAGTGGGCACAGTTAGGAAAAATTATTTCAGAGCGCAACCCGAAAAAGATTGGAGTAAACAAAGCGCCCTCCTGGGGTCATGCCGATGGATTAACTTCAAACGATTATGACAACCTAATAAAAGTTCTTCCCAAAAATTTACACCCTAAGGTTGTCTCTGCTGAAAAGCTTGCTGTAAGTTGGTTAGAAACGCGCACCGAAAAAGAAATGGCAATCTATCAGCAAATCTGCCGCATCGCACATGATATTATTCAGGAAGGTTTTTCTGATAAAGTTATTCAACCGGGTGTAACGACAACCGAAGATGTTGTGTGGTGGTATCGCGAACGAATCAAAGAATTGAAATTGGATACCTGGTTTCATCCTTCTGTTTCTGTGCAACGGAACGAGCCCGATGCATTGATGGCAAAGCGTCCGCAGCCGTTGGTTATTCAACCCGGGGATTTCCTTCATGTTGATTTTGGTATTACCTACCTGCGGTTAAATACGGACACTCAACAGCACGCCTACATTTTAAAACGTGGCGAAACCGAAGTTCGAAAGTTTTTGAAACATGCTTTTGCA
>CAZNRJ010000270.1:0-1923 GCA_964574945.1 uncultured Ohtaekwangia sp.
CGAGATCGCGGAACGCTGTCCGCGATGACAAAGTATTTTTGAGATGACTTCTAATGTTTTTTGCTGACCTTTTGCCGGATTTGATCCTCGTCCGGCTCTCAAAGTTTTTCTGTTAATCTTAAAACTATTTCTGCCGATCCTGCATCTTTATAGTGCAATTGCAGGAATTAATAGAAAACTGATCGCTTTCTGTGGCCGAAACCTTACTTGATATAGCTATGATGCATTCGGATGCCCTCGTGAGCCGGGCCCGCGAAGGGGATAAGAATGCCCAGGGAAAATTAATGCAGCTATGGTACAAGCGCATTTATAACTTCTCGTATAAGTTCTTTTTTGATCATGACATGGCCATGGAAGTATCTCAAAAGACGTTTATCAGCATGCACAAAAACATGGAAGGCCTGCAGGAGATCACCCGGTTTCGAAGCTGGCTCTATACCATTGCTGTGAATTATTGTCGCGAGGAGTTGAGAAAAAAGAAAACAAGACGCTCAGTTTCATTACATGATTTAAGGCCGGGCGAAAGCGAGGAGAGTTATCGTTGGGAAGCGAGCAGTGGCCGGAATGAAAACCCGGAGAAGCAACTGCGACAATCAGAGCTTTCAGATTTGCTGCAGCAATGCCTGATGGAACTGAGTGACGAACAACGAGAAGTAGTGATTATGAAAGAGTATGAAGGACTGAAGTTCAGGGAAATTGCCGAAGCGCTGCAAATTTCAGAGAACACGGTGAAGAGCAGAATGTATTATGGGTTGGATGGGCTGAAGAGAATTTTAGAGAGCAAGAATATCACGAAAGAAACAATTGGTTATGAATTATAAACCGGACGAGAGCACCCTGATGGCTTACCTGTATGGTGAGCTGGATGCTAAAGAAGTAGAAAAAGTGCAGGAATATCTCGATCGAAATCCTGAAGTATTAAAAAAACTTCAAGGTTTGAATGAGGTTAGAAATGTACTGGGTTATGCAGGCGATCAGGAGGTAATAGCACCGCCCATTTTTATGGACAGTACAAGCCATGCTTCACGGTTCTGGCAAAGTGGCTATTTTAAAACGGTTACGGGCATTGCTGCTTCCATCCTGTTTTTATTGGTAGCCGCACGGTTGATCGGGCCTGAAATTTCTTATTCCGGGGGTGAGCTTCGAATCAGTTTTAATCGCGACAAGCAAATTGAAAAACCGGTAGGGAAAATTGTTACGCCCTCTATTTCCCCGCTTGAAGTGCAGGACATGATTAATGCATCATTGGTAAAAAACAATGAACAGATTTCTTCGGAGTGGGAAAGCAATAACAAAAAGCTGCAGGCTTCATTGAGAAATAGTTTGACCAACAATTCTGAAAAAATTGATGAACTGATGAAAGTGGCGTCACAAGCGTCACAAGAACAAGTGCGCACTTTTGTTGCCGGCTTGCAGCAGGACAATCTTCAGCTCATGAAAGACTACATGCAACTTTCGGCTAAGGATCAAAAGATTTATGTGGAGAGTTTGCTGGTGGATTTTTCCAAGTATCTTCAGGAACAGCGCAAGCAAGACCTGGTATTTTTCCAAACCCGCATGAGCAGTATTGAAAAGAACACCGATCAGTTTAAGCAAGAGACAGAACAAATTTTAGCAAACATTATCTCTAAACCGGAGGGTGCTTTAAAAAGAGTAAACAACTACTAAAAATAATTTGATATGAACAGGGCGAGGATTTTAATGATGATGGGAGTATTGGTTCTTGGAGCCTATTGTGCGGAAGCACAAAAGAAGATAGATGAAGAAAGGATGTTGCGAGATATCGAGGTGACCGAAAATATCCTGAGTACATTGATTAAACAACAATTTGAAAAACGTTCCTTCTTTCCGATGGAAATAAGGGCGGAGTATCGCCAGGGACATGGAGTAACCTACCGGTTGCCTTATGAATTCAATGGCCCC
>CAZNRJ010000270.1:1933-2377 GCA_964574945.1 uncultured Ohtaekwangia sp.
ATGGTTTGGGGTGTAGGTAATGATATAGCCATACTGGACGGCCGTGGCTTTAATTATTCATTCGAGTTTCCAGGTGAACCAACCGATGTAGCAAGGGTGTATGACGGGCAAGGAAGAATAGCCACTGAAAATATTAAAGGCGTGACAGCTCCACGCCCCCGTAAGGTGAATGCGGATAGCGTTCGTGAGGCTTCAACAGCAAAAACCATTGTTGCGTGCAAGGAATTTTTAGCCGACTATGGTGATTTGCTAACTCAGCTATCCCCTAATGAAAAAATAATGATTACAAACCGGGGTGATGGAGACCGGATTTGGTATGGCGCCTTTGTTAATTCAGCGCGCCCCAGTTATGTTTCTTTGGAGGCATCGAAAGGAGACATCACTCAACTGAAGCATGGAAAAATGACACGCGATCAGTTTATGAAATCCATTAAAGTAATAAAC
>CAZNRJ010000270.1:2387-5786 GCA_964574945.1 uncultured Ohtaekwangia sp.
ATAAACAGCGTAATGGATGATGAACTGCAGCCTGACCTGGAGTTGCTGACCAGTATTTTCAACAGACTTTACCGGAAAGATCTTTCGAAAACGTATTTCACGGAAGAAAATGTTTATTACGAGAAGCTGAAAGATTATGGCGTGATCTACTACATGCAGGTTTATTCCAGCAACCAGATAGATTATAATAGAAGATGGGTTATGCCTACCCTTGGCCTGGAAGGGTTAACAACTGAAGAGCGCGATAAGAAGGTTAAGGAATTGTATCCTCAATTTGAGAAAGACTTTAAAGCCGATATCCTTGAGTATGGCCGCACGGTAAAAAGTTTAACACCCGATGAACTCCTGGTGTTTAACGTTAAGTTAACAAAGTGCGATGGGTGCGGAATCCCCACTTCACTTGAGTTTTTAGTAAAGGCTGACGTGCTGAAAGACTATGCTTCAGGCAAGTTGACTAAAGAAGCGGCACTTGCAAAAATGACTGTAAAGAAGACCGGTAATCAATAAATAGTTTGGGTGAGAGGTTTTGCATACCTTTCACCTCTTTTTTTTGCCTTTCTTATTTTAAAATAGGTTAATCTGTAACCCGGAGGTGGGGTTGTGAGTACACAGGTAGGATTAAAGAGATGGGGTATTTAATACTAAACATGATCTTTTTGAGTTATTATTTACCTGTGTTATAAATTTGACCGAATTTCTAATGTTAACCCCTAATCCTTAAAACAAAACGTACATGAAAAGAAACATACTCATTGGAGCTGGAGTAGTGGGGATATTGTTGATTGGTTATTTTATTGTTAGTGGAAGCAAGGACAAAGAGGCGGCCTCCATCATGGCTTCAGTAAAAAGAGGCCAGTTTCGGGTTGATATTGAAACTACAGGAGAATTAGAAGCCAAGAACTCGGTAAAGATTCAAGGGCCAAGTCAATTGCGAAACTTTCAAATTTGGGAAGTAACCATTCAAAATATTGTTAACGAGGGCACTGTTGTAAAAAAAGGTGACTGGGTTGCAACATTAGATCGCTCAGATTTTCAAACAAAATTTATGGCTAAACAGATTGAGTTGGATAAAGCCAGTTCAAAATTTAATCAAACTCAATTAGACACTACACTCCAGTTGCGCCAGTCGCGCGATGAACTTATTAATTTGAACTATGCGGTTGAAGAAACAGCTATTGTATTGGAGCAATCCAAGTTTGAACCACCTGCTACCATAAAGCAGGCTGAAATAAATATGGAAAAGGCTAAGCGCACCTATCAACAAGCTGTTGAGAATTATAAAATAAAAAAGAATCAGAACATTGAAAAAATGCGCGAGGTAAATGCTGAATTGCGCAAAGTACAATCTGAGTATGATGGCATGACCAAAGTACTTGAAGCATTTAATGTGCTTGCACCTGAAGATGGAATGGTGATTTATCATCGCCATTGGGATGGCAAACCCATCAAGTCAGGATCGCGCATCCAAATGTGGGATCCTACCGTAGCTACACTGCCGGATTTAACCACGATGATGTCAAAAACATTTGTGAATGAAGTGGACGTTCGTAAAGTTGAAAAGGGTCAAACTGTTGAAGTTGGGTTAGATGCCTACCCTGAGAAAAAACTAACTGGCCAGGTAAGAAGTGTTGCCAATGTGGGTGAGCAACGCCCCAATTCAGATGCAAAGGTGTTTGAGGTAATGATCGAGATTAACGGAACAGACCCATCCCTTAGGCCCTCTATGACTACCAGCAATAAGATTATTGCCAATGTTCAGGATAGTGTGTTGTATGTACCGCTTGAAAGTTTGCATAGTCAGGCCGATACGATCACGTATGTGTTTAAGAAAGATGGAATTAATACCACAAAGCAGGAAGTGATGGTAGGTGCCACCAATGCAAACAGTGCGGTTATTCTTGGCGGGGTTGATGCTTCCGACAAAATTTACCTTTCTATTCCCCCGGGGTTAGAAGAACAAAAAATTAAGTTGCTTCCACAAATGGAAGGCAAGCGTGGTAAGAAGGAGGAGGAGCCTGCTCCGGCCGCAAAAGTTTTGTCTCAAGTCCCCACAAGCAATTAGCCTGTGATTTTTAAGAATAAATATTTTTCACCTCGCTTGTGGGCCAATCTATACATTGCTATCGATGCAGTGATCGCCAACAAGATGCGTTCGTTGCTCACTGCGCTCGGTATTATTTTTGGCGTGGCCGCGGTTATTGCCATGTTAGCCATTGGTAATGGTGCCCAGCAGGAAATTCTAAATCAGATTAAATTAGTGGGGGTTAATAACATTGTTATCAAACCCATTATTGAACAGAAGGAGGAGAAACTTAATGAACAGGCAAACGGTAAAAAGGAAAAGAAAAAGTTTTCGCCTGGCCTTACCATTCGCGATGTAAGTAGTATTCGTGCTACCATTCCGGGATTAGAGCGCGTTAGCCCGGAAATAATTCTCAATACAAATGTAATTCGAAACGGCATTCGAAGATCCGCCAAGCTGGTGGGAGTAGAACCCACTTATTTTGAGATATATGATTTTCAAATGGCCGATGGCCGCATGTTTAATGATGAACAATTGCGGTTAGGATCATCCGTCTGTATTATTGGGTCAGGATTGAAGAGTCGGTTTTTCCCCACAGAAAATGCGATAGGAAAAAGCATAAAAGTGGGTCCGCATTGGCTTACGATTGTTGGCGTGATGCGCGAACGATTGGTTTCAGAGAACAGTATTAGCAAGTTGGGGATTCGTGATTTTAATATGGATGTGTATGCACCCCTTCAAAGTGTATTGATCCGATACCAGAATCGGGACTTGATTACTACTGAAGAGTTGCGTTTGGCTAATATGCGAAGTCAGGGTTTTAATGATGGCAGCAGCGAATCTGAAGAGAGCGAATTGGAAAAGAAAAATTACCATCAGCTTGATCGACTTGTTATTCAAGTAAATGAAACAGCAAAGCTTCAAACCACAGCCGAAATATTATCACGCCTGCTTGCACGCAGGCATTATGAATTAATTGACTTTGAGATTGAGATTCCTGAACTGCTGCTTAAGCAACAGCAACGGACGAATGATATTTTCAATTATGTGTTAGGGGCCATTGCGGGCATTTCACTTTTGGTTGGTGGTATAGGCATTATGAACATCATGCTGGCCTCGGTGCTGGAACGGATAAAAGAAATTGGATTGCGCCTTTCCATTGGCGCTCAAAAAAGTGATGTGGTTCAGCAATTTTTATTTGAGGCAGTAATGATCAGTGTATCAGGAGGGCTCATTGGGGTTGTGTTAGGTATTACTATGGCCTATTTGGTTTCCGTATTTGCAGGCATCCCTACTATCATCAGCTTCGCTTCGATTGTTCTTTCATTTGGTGTGGCAGCCACGGTGGGGTTGATTTTCGGAATCGCCCCGGCCCG
>CAZNRJ010000271.1:0-5774 GCA_964574945.1 uncultured Ohtaekwangia sp.
TATATTGTAGTATCAATGCAAACAATTAATAGAAAAAGGTTATTGTGATCTTATTCTTATTGATAGTAAGGGCAATACGAGCAGCCCAGAAGAAGCATCCACCCTTACAGATAGTTGGATTTATTACCTTGGTGCCAAAGTGGTACAGCCATGATTACAATTGTAGCAAGGAACAGATACCTGGCTGAAATAAAAGAGGTGTGGTTTTATAATGGTGAGGAAATAGACAGGGCAGGTAAAACTTTATTTTATCAATCCTTAACCAAACCGAACTTTGCTGTTTATTCCTATCAGGAGTTCCGAACACTTGCCATTCATTTAGTCAATTCGGTTGATGATATCCAGTCAAAAATTAGCCGTACGTTCAGGTACCATATCCGAAAAGCTGAGAAACTTAACGTGACTTTCAGGATTTTGGACGTTTCTGATAAAAATCATCTTGATCAATATTTGACCAGCTATAACCAATTTGCAAAGCGAAAAAAATTAAGACATCTGCCCCGGTGGCGAATCGATTCTTTAGTGAAAAGCGGAGGTCTCACCATTACTTTCATGGAAGCCCCCGATGGAATGATGACAATGCATGCTTATGTCCATGATCACACTCGAACCAGGCTGCTCACAAGCCACACGATAAAACAGGAGGACCCTGATGCAAAAACAGGTTATGTCAATAAATTTCACCATTGGCAAGATATACTCTATTTTAAAGAAAGGGGTTTTGTTTGGTACGATTTCGGTGGCATTTCTGGTAACACCGATGATGGAAGAAATTATTTTAAACAATCTTTTGGAGGGGAACTGCAAGTATTTTGTCATTTTATAACTTGCACCGGATTGATGAAATGGTGGTTTGACCTGAAGCTTGTGTATGAAAGAATTTTTAAGGGGAATCTATTACAGGATTCAGCAACCAAAACTTAAGACAGGCTATCACCCCTCCTTCGGGTTTATCTTTCATACGGAACGGATTTATCATCCAGATACTTTTCAAACTCTTTTAAGCTTTTGTAGCCGCTATCAACAGCTTACGGGTAAGCGTCCTTTGTGCGTGGTAATGAGTCCGTTAAACAAGCGCATAAAATCAGAAATGGATGCTGTACAATTTTCGTTGAATGATTTTGCCGATCGCCTTACAAAATTAGCGTCTGTATCGGACATAGGTTATCATGGCCATTTCTGGAGAGGGGAGAACGATTATAACCTTCCGGATAACCAGGTACTGAGCAGTAATTTTGTTCAACCGGATTCAGCTTTGATCGACAAACAATTTACAGATGATTATTCGTGGCTGAAGAAATTTACTTTTGTTCAGCCGTATTACTCAGCGGGGTGGTGGTTTGTAAACCCAACGTTGTTGAATAAACTAAAACGTGAAGGTATTGATGCGGATTTTTCATTTTCATACCTGAATTGGGTTTCCAATGACTGGACAAAAACTTTAATGAGGCAGAAGGGTATATGTTTTGGCGAATCATTTCAAATAGATAGCGATAAGCGCAATCGCAATTTGACTTGTGTACAAACACTGATGGGTTGCACCAATACCAAATATCCACAGGATTTCATTAGGATTTTTAATAGTTATTTAGATAGCAATAAGGAACCATGTGGAATGATTGCTACACATGACTATAACTTGGTTGAGAATAGTAATTTTAGCAATGCAATTCAGCTCATCGGGTATTTATCGGGATTAAGAAATGTTTCATTCCTTTCTGCAGAAGAATTGATTCAAAAACCCGGCCTGAGAGAAAAACAAAGTATACAATTGTGAAGCCCCTTTCCATTAAGACGAGATTCCTAAATTTCCTGCGAAGAGGTTTTATGAATCAAACAACTGAATTGTTGTTAATAGATTTTATAAAAAGAAAAGGGATTAATCATTGGACGGCCAAGCTGCTGCCAAATCATTATCAATACCCCACGGGGTCACTTCGTAAAGCAACGGTAAACGGTATAGCGTTTCAATTGGATATTCATAACTGGAATGACTGGGAAGTTTATTTTCGCGCACAGGGTGAGCCAATTAATAAACTGGTTAGCCTGTGCAAAGCAGGTGATTGCGTAATTGACATCGGGTGTAATATTGGTTACGTGGTCATGAACATGGCTTCGCGGATTGGCCCTAAAGGAAAGGCGTATGGATTTGAACCGAACCCGGTCACATTTGAGAAGCTTATGGGTAACCTGAAATTAAATAACTTCCCAAATATTAATGTTAATCAAGCGGCCCTTGGCAATGTAGAAGGATTGGTTGAACCTGTAAATATTGTTGAGAATAATTTGGGAAGGAGTACCGTGAAAGTTGTATCAAATAGTGACCATAATCTAACCTCTCCAATATTCACCCTGGATTCGTTTTGTGAGAGAATCGGATTAAGTCAACTTAACATCGTGAAGATTGATGTGGAGGGGTATGAACAAAATGTACTGTTGGGCGGGCTCAAAACCATTGAAAAATTTCGCCCGGTCCTTTTTATTGAAATTTCTTATGAAAATTTGCAACAACAAGACAGTACCCCGGCCGGGATAATTAAGCTGTTAAATCACTTTGGATATTCTTTTGTGAGGGCCAATGATAATATGGTAATTACTCCTGAATATCGCTTTGAAAGCGATTGCCACTTCGATATAATTTGTTATCCGAATTAAGCTATTCCCTATGTCATCACATGGTAAACTTGCGTTTGTAATTCCCAGTTTAACATGGGGGGGAGCCGAACTCCAATTGATAAAGCAAACTAAGTTATTAAAGGACAATGGTTATGATCCTCATTTGATTGTACTGGGCGATCAATTGGATTTAATCGAGGAAGTAGACCTCGATAAGAGTCATATATTATTATTGGGAATATCGGCTGGGAATCATCTTAATCAATTAGGGGTTTTTAGGTCATTCTTTGCTTCATGGTCTATTCTAAGATATTTAAGAAGTAAGAAAATAAAAATTGTTATTGGAGTGCTGCCGTTTGCGCATTGGGTTTCCCGATTGACTACAATAACTGGGTGGTTTGTATTTTATAAGATATACCTTTTCCAGTATCATAAGTCAGAACAGTTTAGGGCCAATCCGATAAATACAACAGCGAAAAAGATTTATCATAAGTGCAATAGTGTACTTGCCTGGCTATGTGACTACGGGAGCATTTTTATTTCACGGGCGGTTTTTCAGGATATCTCTAAGAAACAATTTGTTCGAAGACCAGAAGTTGTTTATAATTTTATTGAAGAGAAAAATATTGATGAGCTGAAGGCAAGAGAATATTTACAAGGAAGGAATAAACCCTTCAAAACACTTCTGCTAATACCGGGAAGATTACATCCCGTAAAGGGACAACAGTTCTTTTTGAATGCCACCAAAGCCTGGTTAACTCCATCAAGAATGGAGAAAGATGAAATTTTATTAGTTATGACCGGTGGCGGCTTAGAGGAGGAAAAAATCAGAAGTTTAATTGCAGAACTGGGTATTTCAAAGCATATTGTTATAACAGGTTTTGTGGAAAATAACCTCGTGCTCTCATTTATGAAGTTGGCAGACCTTGTAATAATACCTTCGTTGTATGAAGGGTTAGGAAATGTTGCGATTGAAGCCATCATGCTCAAAAAGAAAATCCTCTCATCGGATGCGGGAGGATTGAAGGAAATCCTGGCCGATTGTAATAGCGGCATGTTGTTTCAGACAGGTAACGCAATGGACCTTCAGCGCAAGTTCATTGAAGCAATGGATGGCCGATCAGCATTCGACCCTGAATCTGGTTATACACTGTACAGGGAAAAGTTCACGCCTCAAATTCATATTCGCAATTTCATTCATGTGTTACAAAGTGTAGAAAGGTAAGCATGGCAAATGTATTGTATTTAACAACGGACGGATTAACGGATATGCTGGGGCGATCCCAAATATTGCCCTACATTGAGAGTTTGGCAAAACGTAACCATGCCATTACAATCATAAGCTTAGAGAAGAAAGAACAGCAACACGAATTTGAAGCATTGCACAAATCACTTTCTGAAAATTCGGTTCAATGGATTCCGTTAACCTATCATAATAAGCCTGCGGTACTGGCTACAGTTTTTGATCTTTATAGGATGAAGAAACATGCCGTTGCAATTTGTTCTCAACACAACATCAGCATCGTTCATACCAGAAGCTATCTGGCCGGTATTCTTGGATTATCATTGAAAAAAAAATTTGGTATTAAGTTTTTATTCGATCCTCGGGGTTTTTGGATTGATGAGCGAATTGAAGGTAAGATTTGGAACCCTCGAAACCTTCTGTATAAAATGGCAATTGGCTATCTTAGGGGAAAGGAAAAAAAATTATTTAAGACTGCGGATGGGCTGGTCGTATTAACAGAGCAGGCAAAAAAATATTTGAGCAGACATGAAAGCCTAAAGCCCGCAACAACTTTGTTAACTGTTATACCATGTTGTGCCGATGAGCAGGTATTTAACCCAGAACAAATTAGTAGTGATGAAATACAAGGCCGAAGAAATGAATTAAAGCTTTCCTCTTCTGATTTTGTGATAAGTTATCATGGAAGCCTTGGTACCTGGTATATGATGGATGAATTGTTCGATTTTTTTGCCATCCTGATTCAACGAAACCCAAAAGCAAAGCTGCTGTTAATAAGTAAGGATGAAACCAGTAGTTACCTGGATCGTTGGCGGAAAAAAGGTTTGCTGTCAGAGGATTTACGAATCATTCGGGCAACACGTAGTGAAGTTCCCGTGTTATTGGCACTTTCTGATTTGTGCATCTTTTTTATTAAGCCGGTTTTCTCTAAAATAGCCTCATCACCAACCAAAATGGCTGAGATTATCTTTATGAAAAAACCCTTTATAACAAATTCGGGCATTGGTGATATTGATCGTATTGCTGAAGTAATTGGAAAAAACAAAATCGTTAATGAATTTTCTTTAGTTGAATATAAGCGTGTTATCAATTCAATGAGCCTTACACGTGAAGAACCAATTGATTACAGGAACCTGAAGGAATTTTATTCACTAAAGCGAGGAATTCAATTGTATAACAGGATGTACGAGCAATTGATTGGCTAAACTAATCGGGTTACATTTGCAGGAAATGACTGATTCAAGGCTCAATGAAGGGGGGTTTCTTAAGTTTTATTACTTTTTTTATTGGGGCACAAGCAATACTGGCACAACCTTCTGTTCAATTTAGCCTTCCTGAAAAGGCGTGTAAAGATGAGACATTTACACCCACCAACACCAGTGATTTAAACCTCCAGTATAATTGGGAGTTTTGCTATGGCGGACTACTTCAAGCTCCTGCCTTTCAAAACTCTATCACAATTAATAATGCAACTGGTCCCGATGGGTTAGCAATTGTTGAGGATAATGGCAACTGGTATGGATTTGTTGTGGGCACAAATTCCAATAATTTGATTCGACTGGATTTTGGTGGTTCCCTTGCTAACAACCCCACGGAAGTAAATCTGGGCAATCCATCAACATCCCTGCAAAGACCTCGCGATATTGATTTAATTAAGCATAATGGAATTTGGTTTGCCTTTATTACAAACTTCGATCCGATCAGCTCTGAAGCAAAAGTTGTTCGATTTGATTTTGGAGCCTCGATAGCCAGCAATCCTTCAGCCACAGATATGGGAAACTTCTCAGGGAGACTGAGTCAGCCGGTTCCTATTCAATTGAGAGTAGATAAAGGAAACCTGATAGCTTTGATAGGAGACCGCGCTCAGCGCAAATTATTGTTAGTGAATTTTGGAGCTAACCCAACTGTACCTCCA
>CAZNRJ010000272.1:0-5719 GCA_964574945.1 uncultured Ohtaekwangia sp.
GCCTCCGGGCTATGTGGGTTATGATGAAGGCGGTCAGTTGACTGAAGCTGTTAGACGCAAGCCGTATTCTGTTATTCTATTGGATGAAATTGAAAAGGCTCATCCCGATGTGTTTAATATCTTGTTGCAGGTACTGGATGAAGGACGTTTGACCGACAACAAGGGTCGTGTTGCCAATTTTAAGAATACGATCATTATTATGACCACCAACATTGGTTCTCATATCATTCAGGAAAATTTTGAAAAAATAACAGATGAAAATTATTTTGAAGTTATTGAAAGCACCAAAGAAGACGTTTTGACCTTGCTTAAAAAGTCTGTACGGCCTGAGTTTATCAACCGGATTGATGAAATCATTATGTTCCGTCCGTTAACTAAGGGAAATATTAGAAAAATTGTAGAAATACAATTTAAGCAGATACAAAAACGTTTAGAGGAGAGTGGTGTAAAGTTGGATATCTCCGAAAGTGCGTTAGATCGGCTTGGTAGATTAGGTTTCGATCCACAGTTTGGAGCAAGACCCCTAAAAAGGGTGATACAGAGAGAGATTTTAAATGAGCTTTCTAAGCAAATTTTATCGGGAAAAGTGAACAAGGACTCGGTAATTTTTGTTGAATTGAAAGATGGGGTTGAATTTAAGTTTATCAACCTGGATGAACTGGAAACTGTCGAGTAACGACATTAAAGATAGTGAGGTCCCGGGTTCTCCGGGAAAGTGTGTGGGGTTTGGTTTTTGGGGTTAGAGCGGGCTGAGGGGCCCGCTCTTCTTTTATCCGATAACTTGGTATTGTTTTCTCATCGCCTCCTTTCCTCTTCCATCCATCATAATCACTTGTCAATCTTCACGCAACTTGGGGGATTCTTCAAAAATTTCTTTTCTGAACCCATTCTTACAATGCCATCAAAATCGGGTTGCAATCTTTCTTCACATCAATTATCTGCACACGCCTCCAATATCCGCGTTACCTCACCTACTTCAACTATACCCTTTTGAATGCTCCATGTATTGTAAATGTAGGTAGCCACCTCTGCCACCTCAAGTTCAGTAAGTGAAGGATTGCTTTTCATTGGC
Organism: uncultured Ohtaekwangia sp.; assembly: GCA_964574945.1. Classification (GTDB taxonomy): domain Bacteria; phylum Bacteroidota; class Bacteroidia; order Cytophagales; family Cyclobacteriaceae; genus ELB16-189. The sequence continues at coordinate 1,073 of CAZNRJ010000272.1, forward strand.
TGATTGTACATAATTCCATTCACCCATAGTTCTCCGCTTCGCCCAAACTTTATAAGGCAAACTACTTCTTCAAAATTTTGTGCCATGAAATCAGATTTGTTCAAGGGTGGGTATACCCTTCCCAACCCACTTCCATCTGATTGATGACAATTGGCACAGTAGCTTTTATATAATTCTTCGCCCTGCACATAATATTGTTGGTACTTAACAGAACCAGCGTTCTTGCTGCTATCGCCAGGTGTGCAGGTTATTAATCCGATACCAAAGAGAAGTATGATTACCATGAAACAATGAGTTTGATTCATTCTCATTTTTCCTGGCGAAGCTTTTTAATATCCCCAATCAACCGGTTTACATCTTCTTCCTTTGTACCGTCATATTTTCCGCGAATGCGTTTCTTCTTATCAATCAACAAAAAAGCGCCACTGTGAATAAATCCATCAGGTTCTGTTTTGTCCTCCATAGCGGTAGCGAAGTAACTTGTTTGGGCTATTTTATAAATAGAGTCTTTAACACCGGTTACAAAATGCCAGCGCGAACTTTCTACATCAAGGCGGGCGGCATAGTCATGTAGCAAGGCTACCGTGTCATACTCCGGATCAATTGTGTGTGATAACAGTTTTACATCGGGCATCTCAGCTGTTGCCTTGTACACCCGAAGCATTTGCGTTTTCATAAGGGGACAAATGGAGCGGCACGTAGTGAAGAAAAAATCCGCCACATAAATAGTGTTGGTGAAAGTCGTATTGGTAACCCAACTGCTGTCCTGATCTACAAATGCAAACGGGGCAATGGTATGATAGACCGTATCCGCGCCTACCACTTCGCGCTCACCAAATATGGGAAGGCTTGTTTCCTTTACCTGGCAGGAACTCAAAAATGCAACACAAATCATTGTTAGTATCAGATGCTGGATACTTGATGTTGGATACTTGAAGTTGGAGGTTCTCCAGTATCCAGTATCCAGTAACCAGTAACCAGCATCCGGCATCCGGCCTCTAACATTCAATTTCATCTCCTTCACATACTTCATCATAATCAATGGGTAATAAGTTCTGTCCGAATAGTATTTTGTTTTCTCTCTTTCGATAGGTTGCCAATGTAGCCAAAGGTTCCTTTCCTTTTATCCCTGTTTCGGGATCAACGGTTGTCAGTACGCATCGCGCACAAGGTTTTACAGCAGCAAATCTATTTTTACCGATTTTAAAATTTTTCCATTCGTCTTCCTCAAAAGGCGCTCCACCTGTAAATACAAAATTAGGGCGAAAGCGCTTCATAGGAAGTGAAACCGCTAACCGACTGTTTAAATCATCCAATGAACTTTGCCCGATAATCATACAAGGATATCCATCGGCTAAGCTTACTTGTTCATTGGCGCTTGCATATCTTGGATCAACATCCCTTCGGTTACTTTCAGGAAAGTAAACAAGCCTGCAATTGATTTTTAATTCCCGCGAAAACCAATCACTAAAAACAGGATTTATTTCCAATGCTTCTACTTCATCATCCCAAATTTGTACCGGCAAGGCTTCTCCCCCATTTGGTTCTAATTCAAAAGTAAGAGTGCGTTTGGAAATTCTTGATTCAATGATCAATTGATCATTGGCTATCGCCACATTAAAAAGTGCCATGTGCGGGTGCTCGCGCTGAGTAAGAAATCTTCCTGCCTCGTCAACAAGCATAAACCTTCTGTCGTGTTCAAGTCCTTTGGGTTTAATGCTTGCCTTCAGAAGCCGTATTCCGGCTAACGACTTGACAGGATAAATCCAAATCTCGCTTAAGACTAACCTGGCCATGAACCTTCATTCTAATTTTGTGCTAACTTAATACTGAATTTTGTCCGCACCAAACAAGGGATTAATACCATTGCAAATGATACTGCATGGGTCTTAGGAATAATTCAAAATCTATCCCTTATACATCCGCTCATAATATTCATCGGCCATGCGGCCTGAATCAAAAAATGGCAGCACATCACTCATACTGGCTTTAACAATCTTTAACCAGTTCTTTTGCGATTTGTAATACATGGGAATGATTTCATTCTCCAGCAAATCAAGTAAGTTCTTCGCTTCTTCTTTGTCGCGCTCCTCTTGCGATAAAGAATCGGAAGCGCGTTCAATCACAAATGAATTTTTTCCATGCTGGGCAAATTCGGGTACCCAGCCATCAGGTATGGAAAGGTTGATGGAACCATTCATCGCTGCTGTCATCCCGGAAGTACCGGAAGCCTCGCGATACATGCGAGGGTTGTTCAACCAAAGGTCCGATCCTTTTTTAAGATGCGCTGAAATCCAAAGTTCGTATCCCGTTACAACGGTACAATTTGGTAATGCTTTAGTTTCCCAATAAATCTCGTTGAAGGTATTAATGGCTCCAAAATCTTCGGGGTATGGTTTACCGGCCCAAATGAATTGCACCGGCATTTCTTTATTCGAAGCTATTTTCAAAAACCGATCGAAATCGGATAAAATAAGATTAGCTCTTTTATAACCCGCAAACCTTCGTGCCCACACAATGGTCAATACGTTTTCATCAAATAACTTACCGGTTTGGTTGGCTACCACGCGAAATAATTTTTTCTTTAACTCCTTCTTGCGATACACTAAAGCATTATCATTGTTTTCGCTATGGGCTTTATCAAGATCATCATCATGCCAATAAGTTCTGTTTTGGGCATTGGTAATAGCTGTGATATCACAGATTCCTTTATAATCACCCCACATCTTGCGAGCTACTTCACCATGCAACTGCGAAACTCCATTGGCATGCTTAGCCATTCGCAACGCGGTGAGTGTATAGTTTAGCATTCCCTTTTCAGGATGAACCAATTCTTCCACTGCCTTTTGTGTCATACCATTGAAGAAACTCATCTCATTTAAAATGGGAAGACTGTGCTCTTCGTTGCCTGCCAACTCAGGTGTGTGTGTTGTAAATACAACTCGCTTTTTTACTTCATCTAAATTCTTATGCTTATCCATCAGGTAAAAACATAATGGAAGCGCATGGCCTTCATTCATGTGATAGATTTCCGTTTCGCGTTTAAGCTCATCTAAAAGTTTAGCTCCACCAATTCCCAATAAAATGGATTGCGCAATACGTGTAGTTTGGTTCGGATCATACAGCCTATGACTAATTGTTTGCGCCAGAAAATCATTTTCAGGAATGTCCGTAGAAAGGAAAAACATCGGGCACGTATTGAAAACTTCCGGCTTTAATAAATAGGCCTTCACAAAAACTTTGGCACCGTGAATAGTTATCGGGAAAACAATTTCGGTGTCTGTAAGAAATGAATAGTCCTTATCGCGAAAGCTAACCCGTAAGGTTTGATCTTGATTACGTTCCTGATCATAATAGCCCTTCTTCCAAAGAATGCCAATACCAATCATGTTTTGCTTTAGTTCATAGGCACTGCGCATGTGCGAGCCTGCTAAAAAGCCCAGACCACCACTATAAATTTTTAACGGTTGGTCAATAGCAAATTCCATGGAGAAATAAGCCACCGGCTTAGAGTACTTTTTGTCGATTTTGTAAGGAAAGATTTCTGAGGGCTTAATCATGCAGCTAGGTTCGGTTTTTGAATTTGTTAAGTCGCTAAAGTAACAAATGGAGGGCAAATCCAGTTAAGAAATATAGAGAGGTGGAAAAACAGCTAGGCGCAATCGTTTGTTTTACATCTTTCGTTTTAAGAATCGCTCAAACCTGTTTAACTTAGAAGACTTTTCTATTAAAATTTATGATCAAATTTATCTTTTGCATCCTTATCAGTTTTTCAATCTTCTCATTTTTCGGATTTCAGCAAAAACAGAAATTCGACCTGGAGGCAAGTGTTGCTCGTGGAAAGGAAGTGTATAACACGTACTGCATGAGCTGTCATCAGGATAAGGGCGAAGGAATTGAGGATATTTATCCCCCGTTGGCAAAATCAGATTACCTGATGGCAGATAAAAAACGATCCATCACACAAATTTTATATGGTGTTACTGGTGAGATGAAAGTAAATGGCAGAATCTATAATGGTGATATGATTGGTTTCGATTTGTCCGATCAGGAAGTGAGTGATGTGCTGAACTATGTTCGTAATTCTTTTAATGGGAAAAGTGTTGCCGTTACCCCCGATGAAGTAAAAGCTTCTAGAAAATAATGAGTCAATCATCCAACATAAAGTCTGGAATTCCTTTTGTCGGAATTATTGCCGCCCTTGGATTGATTGGCTTTGTCTCTTATGATGTACTTTTCTCAAAACCTCTTATCTTAAAGGGAGTTATTGTAGAGAAAATTTTTGTGCCTAGTAAGAACACGGCAGGGCCTCATGTACTTCCTTATGGGAAATACCGAAGCTATGATTATACAGTCACCGCTGAAAAGCATGAGCAATGGATTGCTTTTGTAAAATTAGAGGATGGAGAAGTGTTGAAAGTAAATTGTCATTCTAATCATTATGATATAAAGCAGGTTGGCGACACACTTCACTTCAAAGAATATACCGGAGAAATTTTGGGTATCGACTACTTCTCGCACAATGAAGAAGACATGGAACTAGAAAAAGATCTTTAAAGTTATAGTTAAGTAAGTGTGAAAGATTTTAAAGCAATTATAGCCGCGTATCAGCAAGTTGACTTCAGTCAGCGAAGGGCTGCGCTTGCA
>CAZNRJ010000273.1:0-5677 GCA_964574945.1 uncultured Ohtaekwangia sp.
ATTGAATTCAAGGTTTCTTTACCTCCAACAGAGGTACCCCAGATTCCTTTATTAATAGAGTACGTTGCTTTCTCGGCACTGAAAATTATTCCTTTCGATTTCAGGTATTCAACTTCCTCTTCACGGCTTAGTTTTTTGTCGCGGATGGGAGTGATGATCTCCGTACCCGGAGCCAGGATTTGAATGATCATGTCAAAACGCACCTGGTCGTTACCGGCACCTGTACTTCCATGGGCTACTGCATCTGCCTTTATTTCATTGGCATACCGGGCTGAGGCCAATGCCTGCGACATGCGTTCGGCACTCACGCTGAGCGGATAGGTTCCGTTCTTTAATACATTCCCGAAAACGAGGTAGCGGATTACTTTCTCGTAGTAGTTTTTTGTTTCATCAATCGTTTTGTGCGAGGCAACGCCTAAACTCAGGGCGCGTTTTTCAATATCCTTTATTTCCTCTGTGCCAAAACCACCTGTGTTTACAGTAAGGGTATGCACTTCATAGCCTAACTCTTTCGCCAGGTAGATGGCGCAATACGAGGTGTCTAATCCGCCACTAAATGCTAAAACAACTTTCTTGACCTCACCCCGTCCCTCTCCGGAGGAGAGGGTGACTGCTTCTATTGATTTATCTTTTTTATTACTCATGTTTATTAACTAACAATTGACCTCAAACCTAATGATAGGGAGAGGTTGGCTAAATTATGTAAATGTTAAATTTAATCGCTACCAGAAAAACAGAAAACTCATCAGCGAAGGCTTTTTGCCTTCTTCAATTTGTTTTTTCTTCCAACCCTTCAATAGCACAAATTGCTTGAAGCGAACCCAGCGCTCAAAAAGCTTAAAGTTTCCTTTAAACTCGCGCCTGCGATGTTGCTCTAATTCGCCATCGGCAGTAACCACCGTTTTAACGGTCTCAGCTTTTTTCTTAGCATCCTCTGCAGGGTCGAAAAGCATGGCGGTACACATACAGTTCTTTCGCTGCTTGCTTGTCAGGATTTCAAAGTTGACGCAACTGCGGCACCCTTTCCAAAATTCCTCATCGGTGGTTAGCTCCGAATAGGTAACAGGCTCGTACCCCAGATCAGAGTTGATCTTCATTACGGCAAGGCCGGTAGTCAGGCCAAAGATTTTCGCATGCGGATATTTCTTCCGCGAAAGCTCAAATACTTTGCGTTTGATTTCTGTAGCCACGCCCGACTTGCGGAACGGGGGCGAAACGATAAGCCCGCTGTTGGCCACGTACTTTTCGTGCTCCCAGGCTTCGATGTAACAGAAGCCAACCCAGGTGCCATCGCGCGTAACTGCAATTACTGATTTGCCGTCTTCAATTTTAAGTTTAATGTACTCAGGCGAGCGTTGGGCAATGCCCGTGCCGCGAGCTTTCGCAGACTCCGCCATTTCGGTGGTGATTGTCTCTGCATAATGTGCGTCAGCAGCCGTAGCTGGTCTGACAATTATATTGTCTTCCAATGTAGTAACTCGTTAATGTGATTGAATGAAACCGAAATGCTATAAAAGCACTTCAAGCGTAATCCGCCTTGCGGACCCGCTATTCAATGGTTTGTGTGAAAGGTATCAGATCCTGATTTGCCTTCGAAAGCTTCTGAACCCCGGGCGGGGTGAGCAATCGCTACAGATGAGCATGGTTGCCGGTAGGGCGAGGCTAACAAATTTGTCAGCAGGCTCAAAAGGGGTGTTTGTGTTTTTCAATTTCTGTCGTAGTGTTTAAATCGTCAGATAAAAGGCATTTAGAAAAAGTTTGTACAAAATTAATGCATTAGAAAACGATTATTCCAATAGTTAGTTCATTTTTATGCGGGTTTTTTTAGAACGACCGTTAGCAAAATAAACTGAGATGGAGAATTTTTTAGATCAATATGGATACATGGCTTTGCTTGTCGGCACTTTCTTTGAAGGCGAGACGGCTATCCTTGTGGCTTCATCGCTTATCTATCGGGGCCTGTTCGATTTTCCTTTCACCATCCTTGCTGCTTTCTTCGGCTCGTTCATCAGCGATTGGCTCTATTACCTGATAGGAAGACTAAACGGCAAATACTTTCTCGCTAAGCGACCCGGGTTGCAGGCCAGGGTAGAGCCGGTCACAAAGTTCTTTCATAAACACCAGTTGCAAATACTCTTTAGCTATCGGTTTCTATATGGATTCAGGGTAATCATTCCGTTGATTGTAGGAATGAGCGGCCTCTCGCCCGCGCGTTATCTTTTCTATAGCACACTTACAGGGCTAATGTGGGCTACGCTGGTAAGCACAGTGGGTTATTGGGTGGGCCGATTGCTTAAGCTGCAGGCAAAAGCATTCGAGGACAACTTTATTTTTATCGTCCTCGGCTTTGCTTTATTTGGGTTGATCGTTGGTTACATCATTCGCACATTTGCCTTGAAGCGAATGCAAGCTGAGTAATTATTCATATCGCAATGTGTTGGATGGATTGGTTAACGCAGCCTTGATGGTTTGTGCGCTTACCGTGACCAAAGCCAATACTATAGCACCAATGGCAGCCAGGATGTAGATGCCCACATTCATATCCACATGGTAGGCGAATGAATCCAGCCACTGATTCATAAAATACCAGGCTAATGGCCAGGCGATCAAATTGGCCATCACAATTAAGATCACGATCTCTTTGCTGAGCAGCCCCAGGATGCTGGGCACTGAAGCTCCCAGCACTTTGCGGATGCCAATCTCTTTTACGCGTTGCAGGGTATTGAATGTCGCGAGTCCAAACAGACCAAGGCATGCAATGAAAATGGCCAGGCCGGAAAATAAGGTGAACAACTGACTTTGCTTTTGTTCTTCTTCATACAGTCTGCGATAGTCTTCGCTTAGAAACTGATAGCTGAACGGGCGCTTGGGCAGAAACTCCTTCCACACTTTTTCAATGTGCTCAAGCCCTTGCGTAACCTGGTTGCCGGAAATCTTGATGGAAAGGTTGTTGTAGTTATTCTTATTGGGAAAGAAAACCAACGGAATAATTTCCTGGTGGAGGGATTCGAAATGAAAATCCTTTACAATACCGATCAGTTTTCCTTTTGTGCCGCCATAACTAAAATCTTTGTCAAGTCCGTCTTCAATATTTTTCCAGCCATAATTTTTGGCCGCTGTTTCGTTGATGATAAATGCCAGCGAATCATCTGTGGGAATTGCTTTTGAAAAATCGCGACCGGCAGCCATCTCAATCCCGTATGTTTTGAAAAATTCATAATCGCTGATTACAAACTTTGTGGTTACCGTGGAGTTAATCAAGCTATCACCTTTAGTTATTAAGGGCGGTCCCTGGCTATCTAACAGCCTTCCGGTTGGGATGCGCGAAGAGCGGGTTGCATTTTGGATAGCTGCTGATTTAGTAATCTCATTATAGAAAGCCTCATAATTATCAGTCAGCTCATTGTACATACTAAGCGCTACTACCTGGTCTTTAGCATATCCCAGATCACGGTTATTCAGGTAACCAAGTTGCTGAAAGGTGATGGCAGTCGCGATCAGCAAAACAATGGAAATAGAAAACTGAGCAACGACAAGCGTCTTTCTCACCATGCCTTTTCCCTTTATGCTTCCTTGCTGTCCTTTTAACACCAGTGCAGGTTTAAAGCTGGAGATAACAAAGGCAGGGTAAAGCCCGGCAAGCAAACCCACCAACAAGGCAAACCCCAGTAAGCCTCCAAACAATATCCAGTTGTCAATTGGATTGATGCTTAATGATTTTCCTGTGAATTGATTAAGCCATGATAAAGCAACGAATGCAAAACCGCAGCCTATGATCAATGCAAAGAATGAAATCAAAACAGATTCACTTAAATATTGCGTGATTAATTGATTCTTGAATGCGCCCACTACTTTTCTCAACCCGACTTCTTTAGCTCGTTTAGTTGCGCGGGCGGTGGATAGGTTAATGAAGTTGAAACAGGCGATGAGAATAATGAACAAGCCAATCACGGCCATCATGCGAACGTTGTTGATGTTTCCATTCACTTCCAGCTCATCATCTAAATGCGAGTACAAATGAATATCGCTTAACTTTTGCAGGAAAAGGGTAGTGGAGCGCGAAGCCTTGAAGTCGGGGGCCGCACCCCAATTAGCCCGGGCAAAATTTCCAAAGTGACGCTCCATAAAATCGGGTAAGCCTGCTTCCACCTTGGCGGGATCAGCTCCTTCCTCTAAAAGTAGGTAAGTACCAAATGCGTTGTTGCCCCAATTCGTTTCCAATCCCCTTCTTCCATAAATGTTATCATTCTCCAACGTACTGAATGAAACCAGGTATTCAGGGTGCCAATGCGATTGAGCCGGAAAGTCTTTATAAACTCCGGTTACTTCCAAATCAAATTGATTGTTTGCCCGAAGTTGTTTGCCGATTGGATTTTCGTTGTCAAAAAATTTGCGTGCCGATTTCTCGGAAAGCATGATCGTAAAGGGACGGGTCAAAGCTGTTGATTTATCTCCGGCTGTAACTTCAATATCGAAAATCCTGAAGATGTCGGGCTCAGCCAAAAAAAGATAATTCTCAGAAAAATTTTTCACCAATTCCCCGTTTTCCTCGCGTCCAATCACCAATCCGAAATTGATCGTTCTCGCCATTGCTTCAACTTCGCCAAAATCATTTTTGATGAGCGGGCCGATGGGCGGGGCCACATTACTGAGATGAAGATTGGCAACCCCATCTCTATTAAGGAAGTTGCGCGTTACCCGATACGTGCGGTCTATGTTAGCATGGTAGCGATCGTAACTTAATTCATCGGCAACAAACAAGTAAATGAGTATGCAGCACATCATTGCCAACGCCAGGCCGGCAATGTTGATGAAGGCGGTGAGTTTGTTGCGGAAGATAGAACGAATGGCGACTTTCAGATAATTGAGGATCATGACTGAGGTTTTTTTGTTCAACTCCTTATTCAAAAAAAGGTTTCCGGTAAATGACCATTGGCTTTCCAATACGTTGCACTCATCCCCTTTGCACCTTGTGCAGATGGAAATGATTACTAAATTAGAATTTTAAACCTTCATTATGTACATACAAGGCGATGCGGCAAAGGAAATGACATACGATGCGATTGTTATCGGATCGGGGATGAGTGGTGGTTGGGCTGCGAAAGAATTGTGCGATCAGGGACTCAAAACACTTGTTTTAGAGCGTGGCCGCGAGGTCAAGCACTTGCAGGATTATCCAACTGCAACTAAAAATCCATGGGATTTTCCCTTGCGCGGAAGATTGCCATTGGATGTTACAGAAGCTAACCCGATTGTTGATCGGTGCTATGCTTTTGGCGATGCCACCAAGCAGTTTTTTGTTAAAGATGCCGAGCATCCTTATGTGCAGGAAAAGCCATTCGACTGGATTCGAGGCTACCAAACCGGTGGCAAGTCTTTATTATGGGCCCGGCAAGTACAACGCTGGAGCCGTTTTGAATTTGAAGCCCCCGGCCGCGATGGTTTTGCTGTGGACTGGCCGATTCGGTACAACGATCTTGCACCGTGGTATTCTTACGTAGAAAAGTTTGTCGGCATCAGTGGCAGCCGTGATGGACTTGAAACTTTGCCGGACAGTGAAGTGATGAAAGCCTGGGAAATGAACTGTGTGGAGAAACATATTCAGGAACGAATCAAGGCAAATTATAAAGACCGTGATGTGGTGATTGGTCGTTGCGCGCACCTTACCGAGCCACAG
>CAZNRJ010000274.1:0-5667 GCA_964574945.1 uncultured Ohtaekwangia sp.
CAATGAATTTGGTGCCTGGGGTCTTACAGTATTTGAAGTGGACGGAGAAGATATTATGGTGTATGAATTAAATCCAAAAAACTTAAATCAATACAAATACAAAGAGGGTTGGGAAGAGATGACATCCATTAAAGACACGATTCATGTAAAGGGATCGGCTGATGTTTTTGTAGAGCACAAATACACACGCCATGGACCCGTAACGTTTATTGATATAAAACGAAATAAAGCATACGCCATGCGCTGCGGATGGATGGAACCCGGAGGTGCACCCTATATGGCAAGCTTGCGAATGAATGGTGCTAAAACATGGGAAGAGTTTCGTGAAGCATGTTCCTTTAGTCACTTGCCTGGAGAAAATATGATTTGGGCAGATAAGAATGGAAACATTGGTTGGCAAACGGTGGGCATTGCACCCGTTCGAAAAAATTGGGATGGGTTAGTGCCCGTGCCCGGGGATGGCCGATATGAATGGGATGGATTTCTTCCCATCAAAGAATTACCAAACACATTCAATCCTGAAAAAGGATTCTGGGCAACCGCCAATGAAAACTTAGTTCCTAAAAATTATCCTCACCGCGATGCAGTGGGTTGGGAATGGGCTGATAGCAGTCGTGCGAATCGCATAAGTGAAGTGATTAGCAGTCGCGAAAAGCACACGCTGGAAGACATGAGAAAGTTGCAAGTTGATTATACCTCATTACCTGCGCGGCAACTTGTTCCGTATCTGAACTCTATAAAATCAAGCGATGCTGGAGTTGAAAAGATGAAAGCAATGTTGCTGAGTTGGGATTTTGTGATGGACAAAAATTCAATTGCGGCAACGATCTATTCTGCATGGGAACGCAAAATTTTGGAGAATGCCTATCCTCTCTTCGTTCCTGAAAAAGGTCGCCGTATAATTAATTCAGTCTCTCTCAAGAGAACGTTGCAATGGATAAACGCAGACGCTCCCGAACTAAAAGGTCGGGATCAATTTTTATTGAGTTGTTTGGAGGCCGGAATAAAACAACTTCATGAAAAATTAGGTGATGACGAAACCCAGTGGCAATATGGACAGCCTGTTTATCATCATGTACTTGTTAAACATCCGCTTAGCAACGCAGTCAATGATTCTATCCGGGCCATTTTAGAATGCGGTCCTGTTGCGCGTGGTGGTAATGGCTCAACGCCTGGTGTAACTGGCAATGGTGATAATCAAAGTCATGGGGCAACCTTTCGAATGGTAGCCGATGTTTCGGATTGGGATAAAACGTTGTTTACCAATTCACCGGGGCAAAGTGGTAATCCATCAAGCAACTTTTATAAAAATCTTTTTGAGTTATGGGCAAGTGATCAACATTTCCCGGTTTACTTCAGCAAAGAAAAAGTAAACCAATCTGTCAAAGAAAAAATTATATTGAAACCTTAGTTAAACCAATTCGAACCGTTCCACAACATCCAACCATACACCGCAAACCGCAACACGCGTGAGATGCAGATCAAAAGAAAATATTTCAATCGCATGTTGACAGAACCCGCAAGCATACAGGTAGCTGAGAAAGGTAAGGGGGTAACAGCACCTACAAAAACCAGGTAGCCCCCAAACTTCTTTAGGTTTTTCTCATACTGCTTAAGGTACTTATCGCGAATTTGATGTTGATAGAAAGCTGTCCTCGAAAAATTCTTGCCAATAAAATATCCCAATACCCCTGCTCCATAGGAAATAGCCGTAAGGATAGAAAGGTTTATTACAAATCCTGAAACGTCTATGTTGTCCAAAATCCAGATCATCATAAAAAGCTCTGGAGGTATGATTCCAAATACAATTTCGGAAAGTGTATAAATGCCATAGAGAATACCCGGATTGGCTCTAATCTCTTCGATGTGAGCTTTAAAATTATCCTGGATGTAACCCTCTAAATAATAAAAGGCTATTACAATTACAAAAAAGAAAGCAAGCCCTCTTAAGAGATTGCGAAATAAAAAACCCGAATGTGTTTCTTCTTGTTCTTCCATACCTCAATTTAGAATAGGCATTCGTTTGAAGGGTTTCCTTTCATCAAATAATTTCCGATAAGTGGCATGTCGTTTAACAACGGGTGCGTTAATCTGTTCTACTACCCGAATCATTTTGGGGTTGAAATCCCCGATCCAATTCATTTCATACTCAGTATAAGCAAAGCCTTCTGCTTGCGCCAACTTGCGAAAGGTTTCAATAATAGCACCATCCACACCTTTTCCCTGATGTTCAGGAACCAATCCAAACAGAATCCCAAATGCTTTCTTATTTGTTTTACGAAACGTGTGCCACACAAATTTTAGTTTGCCCAGCCAATCCATTTTACCATTTACATATTTAAAAATCTGGTTAACCTCGGGTAGCGACAAGAAAAATGCAATGGGCTCATCTTTATAATATCCAAACCAAAGTAACTTCTCATCCATAATAGGCTTCATTTGCTTCACCAAATGCTTAGCCTGCAACGATGTTAACTCAGGAATTTCACCACGCTTTGCCCACGCACGATTATACACTTTTAAGATTTTATCAGGCAGTGTATTCCACTCCGATTTTTTCAAATAACTAAACCGATAATCCGGATTTTTTTCAACCAACTTTGCCTTCTCATATAAACGATCATCCAGAGGACCTTCTATCGGCCTCCCAAAAGTGAGTTGATAGAAATAAACCTGAAATCCGTACTCTTCAAAAAATTGTTTGTAGTATGGAAAATTATAATTGCACTGGTAGTTTGGTTCGCGTTCGTATCCTTCAATTAACAGCCCCCACCATCGATCGCGATTTCCAAAATTAATTGGCCCATCCATGGCTTCCATGCCCCGTTCTTGCAACCAGGTTTTGCATTGATTCAATAATAAAAACGCAGCTTCTTTGTTTTCAATACATTCAAAAAAACCCATGCCGCCCGTAGGCTGATCGTTTCCCTTGTTTACAGTTTTTTGATTAACGAAGGCAGCCACACGGCCTATGATTTCTCCTGAATCATTTTGTAACACCCATCGTATGCATTCGCCATGATGGAATGTTTTATTTTTCTCTTTGTCGAAAACGCCTTCCACATCTGCATCTAAAGGCCTGATCCATTGTTTTGAATTTTTATACAGCCGAACGGGAAGTTGAATAAAATCCTCCTTATCTTGAGTAGTAAGTACTTCTCTGATTTTCATGGCAGGCTCAACGAAATTAATTCTGATTGGGCGATTGGTTTGGCAGCGAGATTTCAAATTGAGTGCCCTTATTTGGTGAACTTTTCACATTCACCTGACCATTCAATTTTTCAACCGCATTCTTTACTATGTATAATCCAAGCCCCGAACCTTCTGATTGTTCACTCGCTCTATAAAACATTTCGAATATCTTATTCATATTTTCAGCACTTATCCCAATTCCATTGTCTCTAAAAGTGATGGATGCACGTTCAGGAGTAATTTTTACCTGGATAAAGACTGCACAAGATACATTATTTAGTTTTCTATACTTAATTGCATTGGAGATTAGATTTCTGAAAATTTCACCAATCCGCCACGGATCGCTGCAAAAAATACCGCCATGAATTTCAACATTTCTTTTAATCTGGTCGGCACCGCGCATGTAGCTTAAATCTTTGAATGTTTTTTCAATGATTATATTGAAATCAATCACCCCCGATTTAACATCCAGCTTAAGATTTTTAGAATGACTGAGAACATCGCTGATAAAATGATCGAGCTGGCCCACCTTATCGCCAATAATTTTTAAGTACTCAGCGGGGTTATCGTCATTACCGGGCATTTGCGCCAGGTTTACCAACCCAAGAACGGACGAAAGCGGTGCCCGCAAATCGTGCGAAACTTTGTAAACAAAATTATCTAATTCTGAATTCCGGATTTTAAGTTCTTCTTCAATTTTCTTCTGTTCGGATATGTCAACGTATACGCCAAAAATGCCAATCGTTTTATCTTCCTGATGCACCGGCACCCCGTATATAATTACCGGGATTAATTCATCATCCCTGCGTTGCCGGGTTGATTCAATTCGGATTATTTGTTCGGATGAAATGAGTGAATTCAAATCATTTCCTTCCGACTCAAGTTCATGCGGCACAATGAAGTCGTTCAAACTATGTCCTTTTAGTTCGGTAATGGTATAGCCAAAAAGAAGTTCGAAGCCGCGGTTCACCTGCTCTACGGTACCTTTGTTGTCCAACAAAACAATAGCCAATGGTGAGCTGTTGAAAAGCTCTGAAAAGAGTGTTTCTGATTTCCGGTAACGCAGGTCAGACTCGCGTTGTTGTTTTTCCAATTCTTTGCGCCTGCGTATATCGCTAATCACCCCGCTCCAGGCTATTTTTCCATCCGGGAGTTTTTGTGGTTCGCACAACGCTTCAATCCATCTTATTTCAGAATCAGAAATAAAAATCCTGCCCTCCCATTTAATGGGTGCAATCTCTGCAATAGCGGTTTCAACCAATTGCTCAAATGCATCCCAATCTTCGTGGTGAATGAATACTTTCATGGGATACGATCCACTGAGAAGTACTTCGCGTTTAACACCCAGGATTTTCTCGCAGGAAGCACTCAGGTAAGTAAAATCCCGCGATCCATCGGGGTTAACCGTATATTCAAAAACAACAACCGGCAGGTTATCTATGATTTGTTGCATCTTAAGAGTCTGTAATCTCCTTTCCGTTTCCATCTACCGTTAAACAAAAGGAACAAGGTAAAGACTTTTTGTCAATTGAGGGGCTGATTGTAAGAGTAAGGTAAGATTCTCTTATTAAAAATAAATTATTGAATTCGTGTGCGCTTAACCTGGCTCAAATCCCAATCAATAACCAGCCCTTTTGCTATTCCTCCGCTTCCGAAGCCATCTCAAAAATCAGTTTACCAAGGTGTCAGACACTTTGAAGTGTCAGACACCTAAATCCACAACTTAAAATCCCGCTGAACGGGTGTTCTCCAAACCTTGCTAAATCTGGCTACTAAAAAGTAAAAATAACCGACTTAATAAAACCCCCTTTAGTTATTTTGGCTTCTATCAACTTCCCTCCTGCATGTTTCAATCCTGTTTCCCATTCAGGAAGCGATACTGTTTTTAATCCGGCAGTAACTGAAAAAAACCGATACATTATCCAAAGCATAGCTTTGTGCCATTTTTTTATCGATACAAAATCAGTCGCAATCCAGCATGCATTGGGCTGCAGGTTTTCTTTGATTTGATTGATAACCGTGCGAAGTTGTGCACCACTAAAAAGGTCGAGGTAGAAACCGGTAATCACACAATCATACTTTCCGTTCTGAATACTGTTTTCTGTTCCCTCAATAAACCTGATGTTTGGGTTTCCTTTTGCATTCAATCTTGCCTTATCAAGCATCTTTGGCGAAAGTTCAATATAATCTATATGAAGGGTGGGATTAATCTCAAAAATAAAAGGAAGTATCCACCCGGTTCCGCCACCCAATATCAGCAGTTTTTGTTTTTTCTTAAGGTAGCTTAGAAAGTGAAGTTGTGAAGTACGGATACTCGTTCCAAACACCAATCCCGCTAACGAGTCGTAGATGGGAGCCAACCGATCAAACCCTCTGGCAAGGGCAGTCATACGAACAATCCGATGGCCGGAATAAAAAATACAGCATCACCTATAAGGCGATACCGGGCGTTAACCTGAAAGAAAGCGTGGCACA
>CAZNRJ010000275.1:0-3473 GCA_964574945.1 uncultured Ohtaekwangia sp.
TGCAGCCGGAAATATATTATAAAGACGGGCGTATAGGAACCTACTACTACGAAAGTGGTCAAGGTGCGAGGCCGGGCAAAATCATTTACGACAGAGAATACTCATCATTGAGCAGATTGCTGCCAGGTGAGGTTAATTGGAAAGAAGTATTCGAAGTAACCAGTTGGTTCCATTGGAGTGGAATCACGCCGGCACTTAATGAGCATACGGCTGCAGTTACCAGAGAAGCGTTGGAAGCTGCAGTAGCCGCTGGTATCACTATCTCCGCAGACTTCAACTACCGAAGTACTTTGTGGAAGTATGGTAAAGAATGTAGTGAAGTGATGCCTCCGTTATTAGAATACTGTGATGTGTTGCTCGCTGATGTGGATACGGCGAAGCTTTATTTTGGTATTAACCCCGACCCTGCGAATTTGGTGGGCGATACCTTCAGGCTGATTAAGCAAGCGCTGCCAAAGATAAAAACCATTGCCATGACCATGCGGGACGAAATTCCCGAAGTGGAGACTGCCGTGCGCGTTGTCTCGGCAGCCCAACAGAATTTAATCCGGCATGGAGAAAATCTCTTTTATGAAACCAACGGTTTTCTTGCCGATTCCACGCTGTTCGATGCGTTCACGTATGAATTGAAAGAAGGCAACCCGAAGCAAGCGCTTACAGAACCCAACACCATAGTGCTCTCCGAAACATTGGCGCAAAAGCTTTTTGGCAACGAGCCTGCGCTCGATAAAACCTTTTCTATCAGCCAGGGCGGCCTGTTTGTGGAATACAAAGTTACCGGGGTGTATAAAGAAAAATACAACAGCGTCATCAAAGCCAATTTTTTTACTTCGATAACGAGCAGCGGGTTTGGCGAACGCATTACCGCAGACCCAGAAACTGCAAACGAATGGGCCGGGCAGAATTTTGTGCCTTCTTATTTAAAGTTAGTATCTGGCCACAACAAAACCGATGTTGAAAAAAAGATGAACGAGGTATTACAAAAACACGGTGCGGAAGATATGAAGGCGCTGGGCCTTTATAAAACGCTTTCGCTGGAATTGGTAAAAGATATTCACCTGAAATCCGATGTAGGGCAAAGCCCGCGCATCCGCTACCTGTACGTGGTGGCGGCCATCGCCATTTTTGTTTTGTTGATTGCCTGCATTAACTTCATGAACCTGTCAACGGCAAAAGCCACCAAACGCGCAGCCGAAATTGGCATACGCAAAACGTTGGGCGCGTTCCGTTCGTCATTAGCTGGCCAGATCTTAGGTGAAGCAATGGTCATTGTTGTTATTGCCATTCTCATCAGTCTTGTGCTTGTGCAAACCACGCTCCCGTTTTTCAACCAGCTTACCGGTAAAGACATTTCGTTCCATTCCGATAACATTGCTTATTTCATTACGGCATCTGTTGTCATCACATTGGTAACCGGGCTGTTGGCCGGAAGCTATCCCGCCTTTTATTTGTCGTCCTTCCAGCCTGCACAGGTGTTGAAAGGAAAATTCAATCTCGGAAGCTCATCCGGGCGGCTGCGGCAGGCGTTGGTGGTGTTCCAGTTTGTGATTGCTATTGTGTTGGTGTGCGGCATTTTCATCATCTCGCGCCAGATGAATTTCATGATTGAAAAAGATCTGGGCTTTGACTCCAAAGCAAAAATCGTGTTGCCGCTCCGCACACAGGAAGCGCGCGATCAATACAATGCCTTGAAAAAAGAATTGGAGCGCAACGGCAACGTGCAGGCCGTATCAGGCACAGCGTATATACCCGGCTCACAAATTTATAACGACATGATGTTTTACCCGGATGGCGGCAGCATGGAGAAAGCTGTGGACATCAGGCGCAACCGCGTGGATGCCGGGTACATGGAGCTATTGGACATAAAATTACTTACAGGCCGCACGTTTACCGACAACCGTGAAATGGAAAACAATAAATTGATCCTGAACAAAACTGCAGTCGGAAAACTTGGATTTACACCGGAAGATATTGTAGGGCAAGCGCTGCACTTCGACTGGCAGGGAGAAAAATACAATTTCCAAGTAATAGGCGTGATGGAAGATTTCAACCAGACTTCTCTTCACGAAGAAATTCAGCCCGTCTTGTTTGAAATAGCCCGTAACACAAACCGGTACGACTACATCATCGCTTCCGTTTCATCTGCCGGTTTTGAGCAAACCCTGAAATCAGCGGAGCAAACCTGGAAATCGCTTATCAACGATACACCCTTTGAATATTCTTTCCTCGATGAAAACGTAAAGAAGCAATACACGGAAGACCGCAAAGTATCGGGTATCATCACCAGCTTTGGTTTGATCGCGATGGTGATTTGTGCGCTTGGATTATACGGGCTTTCCTCGTACCTGGCCGAACGCAGGTTCAAGGAAATAGGCATACGCAAAGTGATGGGTGCGAGCGTTGCGCAAATCGTAACCATGATGTCATCGGAATTTGTGAAGCTCGTGCTGATTGCCTTTGTCATTGCCGTGCCTGTTGCGTGGTACGGTATGAACAAGTGGCTGGAAGGCTTTGCTTATAAAACTTCTATCGAATGGTTTGTATTTGCCTGGGCGGGAATAGTGGCGTTGGTCATCGCATTGGTTACCGTGAGTTTTGAATCGATTAAATCTGCGATGGGGAACCCGGTGGAGAGTTTGAGAAGTGAATGAACCAGTAGGTAGTAAGCAGACGGCAGTAGGCAGTGCTTTTCCCTGCCAACTGCACACTGCCAACTTATAATATTCTAAACAATAACGAGCCATGCTAAAAAACTATTTTCAAATTTCCTTTCGCCAGTTGATGAAGAACCGCGTGTTCACCTTTATCAATATTTCCGGCCTTACGCTGGGGTTTCTCTGCTTCATTCTGCTTGCGTTGTACGTGCATGATGAACTGAGCTTTGACCTTTTCCACAAGGATGCACTAAGCATGTACCGTGTGCTGCAGCATGAAACACAGGAAGACGGAACAACCCGGGATGTAGCATCGGTGGCGGCACTCTTCGGGCCGGAAGCGCTGAAACAATTTGCGGAAGTGGAAGACGCCATCCGGGTTTCTGCCATCGGGCGCATTACGCTCGGCAACGACCCGGCTACTCGGGATTATGAACTGGCGCTCACCATTGATGAAAACTTCTTTACCTTCTTTGATTTTCCCCTTGTGGAAGGCGATCCTGCAACAGCCCTTACACAACCTGACGGCATTGTTATTTCGGAAAAGTTTGCAAAAAAATATTTCGGCAATGAACCGGCCATGGGCAAGCAACTCTGGTCTATCCTCATGCGCAACGATCAGAACGTGCACTTTACGGTAACGGGAATTATGAAAGACTTCCCGAAAAATTCCCACTTGCAGTTTGACATTATCTTTGCCGAATCCACCTGGCCTACCATTTTTCAGTGGTACAACAATTTCACGTCTTCCGATTGGTCATCCAACAGTTTCGTTACCTACGTAAAATTAAATCCTGAAGCTGACCAAAATGCTTTCGG
>CAZNRJ010000275.1:3483-5633 GCA_964574945.1 uncultured Ohtaekwangia sp.
TTTCGGGGCAAAGCTCACAGAATTAGCAAAGGCCAACTATCCTGCCGACAGGGAATTCAAAAGTACATTTTCGTTGCAGCCAATGAAAGACGTTCATTTGTATTCCGATAACATCCAAGAACCGAGAAACAGAGTCAATGACAATAGCATGAATTCTTTCTACCTGTATATGTTCGGAGTTGTTGGCTTTTTACTGTTGTTCGTTGCCTGTCTCAATTACATGAACCTTTCAACGGCAGCCGCGCTCAAGCGCACACGCGAAATCGGTACGCGCAAAACATTGGGTGCCCAACGTTCTCAACTCATCATGCAATTCGTGAGCGACTCAGTTGTGCTTTCGCTTATTTCACTTGCGCTTGCCATCGTAATTGTTCAAGCATCCCTTCCAGCGGTTAACCAGTTTACACAAAAAGAACTTTCATTAGGAGCGTTGCCAATCGAGTGGGGGCTGATCATTCTTGGAATTATTCTGGTGGCCGGAGTAGCCTCGGCACTGTATCCGGCTTTTGTAACCGCCAGGGTTTCTGCCGTTGAAGCATTGAAGAAGGAAATTAAAATAGCGAACCGGAGCCTGCCGGTGCGCAAGGTGCTGGTGGTTGCACAGTTCACCATCTCCATTATTATGATTGCCTCAACATTGGTGATTTATCGTCAACTCCAATTCATGCGCGACAAAGACCTGGGCTTTGAAACAGAAAACCTGTTGGTGATTGACATCAACAGCGGCAACCTGCGCAGAAATTTTGAAACTGTAAAAGCCGAGTTTGGCAAGCCTTCTGAAGTAGTGAGCATTTCAACTTCCACGCGCGTACCTGGTGAGTGGAAAAGTTTTCCTGTTTCTACCGTAAAAGCAGCAGGCGAACCAAGCGGAAAAGAAATGATCTATGTCGGTATTGACAATGATTTTCTCGACACCTACAATATCGAATTGAAAGAAGGCAGGAACTTTACATCCGGCTCAGCCGACTCCACAAAAGTGATCTTAACAGAACTGGCCGTTCAGCAGTTGGGGTTAACAAACCCGGTGGGTCAGATCATTGAAATACCCACTGTGCGCTGGGGCGGAAGTGTAGAAAACTTAGACAGGGTTATCCGTGCCGAAATAATCGGGGTGGTCGGGAATTTTCATTTCGAATCATTACGCGCCAACATGATGCCTGTAATTTTTGCGGCTCCCAACACACCTATCCAGAGTATTGATTACTACACGCTTAAAATAAAAACATCGGATTGGCCTGCCACGCTCGCCAAGCTGAAAGAGATCAACACACAAATTGATGCCGATAACCCGCTTGAGTACACGTTCCTCGACAGCAGGTTTGAAGAATTTTATAAAGCAGATGCACAGCGCGGGCAAATTTTTCTCACTTTCTCGATGATCATTGTGTTTATTGCCTGCATGGGATTGTTTGCGCTGGTGTCCTATTCGGTTGAAAGTCGTACGAAAGAAATCGGAGTACGAAAAATTTTAGGTGCTTCTGTACAGAATATTGTAGGTATGGTGTCGAAAGAATTTTTGCTGCTGATCGTTATTGCCTGCATGCTGGCTGTTCCGGCTGCGTATTTCTTTATGCAAAAATGGCTGGAGGATTTTGCTTACCGGATAACGATGGGAGCCGGAACATTCATCGTGGCAGGAATAGTAACCATTGGCATTGCATGGGCTACCATAAGCATACGTACCATCAAAGCTGCGCTGGCTAACCCGGTGGATAGCTTGAGAAATGAGTGAGAATCAATAGGTAAGTAAAAAAGATGATCAGGGTAATAATATACTGACAAAACCAACCCCGAAGGGGTAAAAGGATTATAGAATCAATAACAAAATTAAACACAACCCCGAAGGGGTGATATGAAAATTATGGCAGGCACATTTTCACAAATCTACATTCAGGCTGTCTTTGCGGTAAAGGGCAGGGAAAATCTGTTACAAAAACCACGGAGAAACGAGGTTTTCAAATACATGGCTGGAATCATCAAAGAAAAGAATCAGAAACCCATTATGGCATTGTCGGATTTAATCCGGGATGTAAAAAATAACACCACCAATTTCATTAATGAAAAGAAGTTTGTGAAAGGAAAATTTTCCTGGCAGGAAGGGTATGGCGCTTTTTCCTATTCGCATTCACAGCTTGATACGGTTTACCAAT
>CAZNRJ010000276.1:0-4802 GCA_964574945.1 uncultured Ohtaekwangia sp.
GCCCGGCTATTACCAGATCAATTTTTATGATAAGCAGATGCTCAATTTTATTCTTGATAAGACTGACATTGAAATAAATGCCGATGGAAATAATCAGAATGGATATGCAGAAGTGAAAGGATCACCCGACCAGGATTTGATTACCAGGGTGCAAGGCATTATGCAGCGCACGCAGGATTCCCCTGAGATGATGACCATTCAAACAGAATTTTCGATTGCATCATCCAATAATGATATGGTTCGCATTGCTGAATTGCAGGGCGAATATATGAGCAATCTTGAGAAAGGATATGATCAGGTTGCCATGATTTTGAGGGATCAGCCTGCATCGCTCGGCTTGATGAACTTGCTTCAGCAGAATAACTTATTGGATATGGATAAGTATTTTGATCTCTATCTATCCTCCGCTGATAAGTTTAAAGCCGAATGGCCAAACTCAGTTTATACCAAAGAGTTTGTGGATATGGTTGAGAAAATGAAAGTGACTGCCATTGGTCAACCGGCACCTGAAATTGCATTACCCAATCCTGATGGCCAGACAATAGCCCTTTCTTCCTTACAGGGAAAATATGTTCTGGTAGATTTTTGGGCCAAGTGGTGCGGCCCGTGCCGCAGGGAAAACCCCAATGTGGTAAGTGCTTATCATAAATTTAAAAATAAAGGCTTTGAAGTATTTGGGGTATCGCTCGACCGCACAAAAGCAGATTGGATGCAAGGGATTGCTGAAGATGGTTTAACATGGACACACGTTTCCGATCTAAAGTATTTTGATTCGCAAGCTGCCAAAGATTACAACATAAGTGCAATACCATTTTCAATTTTGGTTGATCCGCAAGGAAAAATTATCGCCAAGAATTTGCGCGGCCCCGCGTTGGATAAGAAGTTGGAAGAAGTGTTAGGAGGGATTTGATGGAAACAACATCCATGTAACAGCATGGATGTTGTTGACAGCCTTTAAAATCTGATACTTTCAGTTTTGAATCCTACAAATGAGAATACCAAAGTTCCAGGCTCATTTGTAACCTCGAGTTTATAATCACCATTTAAGTTACTTACGGTGCCTCTTGTGCTGCCAGCCAGGATGATATTCATGCCTGCAATTGGTTTTCCTTCGGTATTAGTAATCGTGCCTACCATAAAGTACTTGCCATCCTCCCGAACAAGATTACCATTTGCCCGCATCGATTGTTTGGCTTCTTCAATTTTGCCAGCTGGTTCAGCGGTATCGTCAAGACTATAAATTATTGGAATCACCATTCGTTGTTTCACAGCAATGCCTCGTTGTTTGCCTGGGTCCCATGGCTCGGCCTGAGCCATAATTCTAACGGCTTCTTCATCGCAGCCACCGCCAATACCTTTTAGTGGCCTTACATCTGAGATGGATCCGTCTGTATTTACAACAAATTCGATAAACACCCGTCCTTGAATACCTTTTTGCCTGGCTTCCAAAGGGTAATTTAGATTAGAAGCAATGTATTTATAGAACTCGGTCATTCCGTTTTTGGGTTTTGCAGACTCTTCAACAACTGAATAAATTTCATTTTGATCTTTTAATTCAAGGTTGGAAATATCAACAGTCAGTACACCTATTAAATTTCGATCGGGGATAGGATAAGTGTTTAATAAAATCTGCTTAACTGTCGAGTTGGAGGCAAACTTATTACGAATTTCATTTGCATCTCCTTCAATATAATTGAATTTAGCTCCTGGAAATTTAGGCTGATACTTAGTAACAATGTCATTTTTTACTACCTCTGGAAACTCAACCTGAGTTAATGTACTGTTGGATATTTCGTTCATAATCTGATCCTGGCAAGCCACAACAAAAAAGAATAGGGGCAAAGTGCATGCAGCGGCCAGCACTTTCCAGTTTTTTATTTTTCTTCTAACGGTTTTCATCATAGTAATTCGTTTTAAGGTAAAGGAATTTGTAAAGTGATTGGCGAGTACATATCCATTATTCCGTAAAGCAACTTTCGCCAGCAGGCTGCAATACCCGTCCACATCATGGCCTTCCACCGAGCGCGCATCGGCTTCAAATTCATGAACCTGAACGAAGGATTTCTTATAACTCCTGATGATCGGGTTAAACCAAAATACAATTCCCAGCAATTGAACCAGGATAATATCAAGGGAGTGTAATTTCCTGATGTGTACTTCTTCGTGCCTCAGAATTTCCTGTTTTTCTTCTTCCGCTAAAAGCTCACCCGGGCTCAAAAAAATGAAATGGAAAAACGAAAACACGCCTTGCACTTTGCCGGACTCGGCAATTGTATAATTCTTCCAGGTGTAATGGGTAGATCGCTTGAAAAGGGTAATCAAAGAAATGATTCGAACCAGGAATAAAATCAATGCAATGAAAACTCCTGTCAGGTAGAAATAGGTTATCCAATTCCAATTCAAAGAAGTTGAACCTGCTTCGTGTTGTGGATTACCATTCGCGTAAATAACTATTTCGGGCAACCATTGCACTGCAACAGTTTGACTGAGTGACGGAATTAGTGAGGTGGAAGTTCCTATTGTAAAGAGAGGGAACACAAGGGAGGCAAGCACACTTGCAAGCAGATAGGTTCGTTTGAATGTAAACTGATCTTCCTTTTGAAGTACTAACCAGTAAATGGCATAAAAGAAAATCAACCCCAGGTTGGCTTCAATTAAGTAATTCAAGAACGTGTTCATGGCTTCCTGGTTTTAATTTTTTCGAGTTCTTTCACAAGCTGATCGATTTCCTGAACTTTCATCACATTGTCTTTGGCGAAAAAGGAAACCAGGTTTTGAAACGAGCCATTGAAGTATCCGGCCATCATATTGTTAAGGTAGAAGCGCGTGTATTTTTCTTTCGCGATAAGCGGAAAATACTCGTGCGTTTTTCCAAATGCCTTGTAACCGACAAATCCTTTCTTCTCTAAAATCCTTACAATGGTTGATACTGTATTGTATGCAGGTTTGGGTTCAGGCAATTGTTCAACAATATCTTTTACAAATGCTTTTTCAAGTTTCCATAAAACTTGCATGATCTGGTCTTCGGCTTTGGTAAGTTCTTTCATAGTTGTTCTATTCGGTAGGAGTAGATTTTTTGTAGGTAACAGTGCCACACTGCACATATGCCTTATCGGCATTCATGCCAAAATTATAAGTGCCGCTAAAAGCGGTGAGGTGATTCTTAAATTTCTGTACGGCCTCCGGAGCAAGCGTGGCTGGTATGTTATAACCTACATATTCAATGTCCCCATGGTGGCTAAAATAGAATCGTAAAAACATTCTTGTGTCGGATTGAAATTCAAATTTCTTCACCTTAAGATATTCCTGCACTTGATGGTGCAGCATAGTCCAACGTTTGATTACTTCCTCTTCTTCTTGAGGGAAAGCACACACGAATCCCTCGCGTGAATCGATGGCGGAAATGTATTTGCTTTCAATCTGATCTAAGCTGTCCTTAGACATTTCTTTGAAAGAAAACATAGTCTGTCCATAGCTTGCGGAAATGGCAAAAAGGGAAAACAAAATTAGTAGTTGCCTCATGGTTAACTATTTATTACGTTGTAAAACTAAATATTTAGTTATTAAAGTCAATAAGAATTCCTAAACTTTTACTATAGTATTATAAATCAATTACTTGTGAAGCAGTAGGAGAGGATATTTGCCCCCATTTTAAGGGCTTGCTGTCGCTTTTCTTCGGGATCGTTATGGATGCGAGGGTCTTCCCAGCCATTGCCCAGGTCGGATTCGTACGAATAAAAAACTATCAATCGGCCTTCATAAAAAAGCCCAAGACCTTGCGCGGGCTTTCCGTCATGTTCATGAATTTTAGGAAGTCCGTTAGGGAAATTAAACTTCTGATGATAGATGGCATGCGTGAAAGGAACTTCAACCAGCTCGAGTTCAGGGAATACTTTCTTTAATTCAAGCCGAATGAATTTATCTAATCCATAATTATCATCAATGTGTAGAAATCCACCCCCAATAAGATAGTTCCTTATATTCTGAGCTTCATCAGGTGAGAACACCACATTGCCATGTCCCGTCATATAAAGGTAGGGGTAATCAAATAAGTCAGGGCTTCCGGCTTCGGCAATTTCTTCGTCCGCGCTAAGCGTCATTCCCAGTTCTTTATTACAAAAAGAAATCAGGTTTGGCAAAGCGGTTTTGTTGGCATACCAATCGCCACCCCCATTATATTTTAGCTTGGCGATTTTTAAAGTGGGTTGGGCTTGAATTCCGAATGAAAGAAAAAAAACTAAAACAAATATTAACCGCATGCTGTAAAATTACCCATGAAAATGGCCGTTTCAAATAGGGATATGTAGATTTGGGGTGATTGGCCAAATATTTAACGAAGGATTAAACCTTGTAAACCAAATGAACTCTAAAGAACCACTTTTTAACAGGAGCTAAATAATTATGAAAAATACGAACATGAAAGGTCTTTCTGGTTTAATCGTAGTCTTTTTGCTCTCGCTCGCATCCTGCAATAATGAGCGCTTTAATCTTGACAATAACGATGCACTAAATGTTGAAAATGAAGCAGCCATCGATGGGTATTTTGAAGATGCCGATGACATGGCAACCCTGGCAGTAGCAGTTGATCCTGCTGCAGCGGGTGGCCGGGTAGCTGGCTCCGGACGGGTAAACGATACGAAGCCGGTTGACATTCGGTTTGGAGATTGTGTAACTGTAACGTTTGAATTAGCAGGTGATCACACTCAGCAAAGCCCCCATGGTTATATTACTATTGATTTTGGTTCAGGTTGTACGGATGCAAAAGGGAATGTTCGTTCGGGAATCATTAACATAGAATTTGT
>CAZNRJ010000276.1:4812-5633 GCA_964574945.1 uncultured Ohtaekwangia sp.
AAACGGTTTTTGCCGGAGGCTAAAATCATAACCACCTTTAAAAATTATTTTATCAATAGTGTTAAGCTTGAGGGAACGCATACAGTAACGAATATTACAGGCAGTACCGAGGTAATCCCTAAATTCTCAATTGTGCTAACAGGGGGAAATGCAACCTGGCCTGATGGGTCAACTGCAACACGCACAGTAAACCGCACCCGGGAATGGATTCGTGGTACAAACCCGTTAAACGATGAGTGGATTGTTGATGGAACTGCATCAGGTACAAATAGAAATGAAGTTGCTTATACAGTTGAAATTACCACTCCTTTAGTATATAAGCGGCAGTGTGCTATTAGCAAGAAAGTTTTTCTGCCGGTTGAAGGCGTGAAAGTATTAACTACTGTTACTAATGTAATTACAATTGATTATGGTAACGGTGATTGCGACAAGATGGTGACCGTAACAATAAATGGCCGGTCAAAAAAAATAGAAGTCAGGGGGAATATTTAGAGGGTATGGATAAAAAGTTTTCTGTATTAGCGGAAAGCTTTTTTTTATTTAACAGAACCCCGTACTTGCAACAAAGTTTTCACATGCGCCAATACCTTAATCTTCTTAGTGAAATCCTTGAACAAGGTGCCGGCAAAACCGACCGGACGGGAACGGGCACATTATCTGTTTTTGGAAGGCAACTCCGGTTTGATCTTTCGGAAGGATTTCCCTTAGTAACTACAAAGAAGCTTCATTTGCGTTCCATTATTCACGAGTTGCTTTGGTTTTTGAAAGGCGATACGAACATCAAATACCTGAAGGATAATGGTGTTTCCATTTGGGATGAA
>CAZNRJ010000277.1:0-5618 GCA_964574945.1 uncultured Ohtaekwangia sp.
CGATCGCGCGTAACCCCGGGCATATCGTCCATAATGGCCTGCCGTTGTTCAACTAAGCGGTTAAAAAAAGTGGATTTACCCACATTGGGCCTCCCTACTATTGCTACAATGTTTGCCATGATTTGATTGTCAATTCACCCATAAGCCCATTTGCAAATGGTTTTAAGATGGGTTTGATCTGCAAAGTTGGTGATAATATTCTAAATAATACCTGTGCGCTCAATTGACAAATCGAGGCATTGGTAATTGGCTAATCATTTTGTTCAATATGCCAATTACTTTTCATTTCCCCTCATTGGCTAATTGAAGCATTGATAATTGGCTGATTAATCAATGTATCCAAACTGTTTTAGTTTCAGCTTTTGCTTGCGCCAGTTATCGGCCACTTTTACATGCGTCTCCAGAAATACTTTCTTTCCAAAAAATGATTCCATGGCCTGCCGGGCTTCCGTGCCTACTTTCTTTAGGGAACTGCCGCCCTTGCCAATCACGATTCCTTTCTGAGAATCACGCTCAACATAGATAATCGCGCGAATGCGAAGGATAGCTTCTTCATCTTTAAAACTATCGATGCCCACGGCAGTGCTGTAGGGTATTTCCTGGTCATAGTTCAAAAATATTTTCTCGCGGATCATTTCGGCAGCAAAAAACCGCTCACTGCGATCGGTAAGATCTTCCTTTGGATAATACCCCGGATGTTCAGGCAAATACTTTTTTATAGTGTCGAGCACGAGATCAATATTGATAGCATCCTTTGCCGACACCGAAAGGATTTCTTTTACATCAAGCTGGCTTTTCCAGTAATCAATTTTATCTTTTACCTGCGATCCTTTGGCGAGATCAATTTTATTGATGACGAGGATAATCGGGGTTTGAATTGTTTTTAACAAGGCAAAAGACTGTTCGTCATATTTCTCATCCAACTCTACAATTAATAAAACAACATCGGCATCATCCAACGATACTTTTACGAAGCCCATCATTACTTCCTGAAGTTCATACTTAGGCTCCAGGATGCCGGGTGTATCGGAGTAAACAATTTGAAAATCTTCACCGTTCAAAATACCCATGATGCGGTGCCGGGTAGTCTGGGCTTTGGAAGTAATGATGGAAAGGTTTTCGCCCACCAGCTTATTCATCAGGCTGCTCTTGCCAACATTGGGGCGGCCAACGATACTAACGAAACCTGATTTGTGCATGGTGCAAAGTTAGACACAATTATTTTGCGTTTATCCATTTGTAATGAAGAAGAACAAGTAAAAGAGTTTAAATCCATTGCATCTGAACTAGGATGGCTTGGATCTTACTCTGATTATCTTTTTTGATAAAGGTATTGGCTTTTGTTCGGTCCAGAAGCTATTCGTTTCAGTTTCTTGTCACCCACCAATTTGCCTAATACGCCCGACACAGCCGAACTTTTTAAATCAACCTGATATGCTTTTTTGCATTGTAAAATAATTTGGGCAACCGACCGTGGTTTGTTGAAAAAATCCGTTTGGGCAAGTTTGTTTACCGAAGCCGTTGTTTCGGGGCGTTTACTTTTTTTATGACGAACACCAAAATCAGCATTTAGTTTAATGTTGAACTCAAACCGAAGCAGCTCATCAGGGTATTTGCCCAGGGCAATGGCCAACGCTTTAATGGTGTGAAGGTTGGCTGCGTGCTTTCCGGTTTCAATTCTTGAAACCTGATTGATGTCAATATTGGAAATTGCCGCCAACTGTTCTTGCGACCAATCTTTTTCGTCACGCAATTTTTTAACATGCTTACCAAAGGCGGTTTGAAATTCGCTGTCCCTGTTCTTCACGCAAACAAGGTGCGTGAAGGGTGCGGTCAATTTGTTACCAAATTTGTATATAAAATTATTTGTTACTTAATTTGAGTATGGGTGATGGAAAAATCGGTAGTGACGAACGATTTGTAAGGTGGCAAGCAATTCTTGCAAACCATGTTTCATTTGTGAACAATTTGTTTTTGACAATTTCAATTGCCATAGTTGGCTCTTTGATTTCTGTGTTGGGTGAAAGTGAATTTGAACCGATTTGTGTATCAAAATTATTTTTTACTGCGGGACTATTTACAATTTTCGTCTCTACTGTATTCGGTTTTGCCGTAACAATATCACGGTTAGTTGATTTTAGAAAAACTGTTAAAAAAATTAAAAGTGAAGCGAACGGTTCATCAAAAACAGAATTACATGAACAAAAAGAACAGATGAAATTATATGGTAAGATAACTTGGTGTTCTCTGTATATTCAGATAGGTACAATGATTTTAGGTTCTTTACTTCTTGCTGCTGCATTTATTTCTATATACAACGACAAACTATTTTAAATCAGTTTAGATGATAAATGAAAAAAACCGCAGGTATTATATCGCTAATTGGCTGTTGTGTAGGGATTGTGATTTGTTGTGTTTTGATGTATAAAGCAATTTATCTCGACATAGAAGAACAGGAAGAATTCATAGCATCCAAAGAATGGGAATTAAGAGAGAGGGAAAGGGAATTAGAGTTTAAAGAATTGGAATTAATAGGAATCGGTGAGGAAAAAAGGCGGTCTTTGAAGCAATATTTGGAGGTACGCAAGTTAATGAAGCAAGGATATACTCATGAGAGCAGATTCGATACTGAAACACTTTCTGAAAAACGTGCTCGGTTATCTGAAGAATATACCAGAATAAGTTCGCAACATTTGGATCTTGAAATGGAAATATCTGGTATTAAAGAAAGTTTTCGGTGTTTTGATGATGAGTTTCTGGATTGTGTATATACCGAAGATTGTGTTAAAGGAATTCAAAGTGCAATAGCAGATGCCCAAACAGTAATCAATGATATAAGGCAAGGTATTCCTGAAGTGATACTAATGGGTTTTATTGGTGTAAGCATTTTAGCATTAGGTGCCTATTATGTAAAAGCAACCAGATTTGGTTCAATGAAGCCAACCGTAATACAACACCTTGAAAAAGAGAACAATTTTATAAGAAAACAGATTGAGAAAAAAGAGTTGCTTGTAAAACTCGAACATTTAGAGAAGGAATAACATTATGAAAAAAATTGCCGGTATTGGTTTGTTTATAGGTGGGTGGGGATGGATTATATTCTTTGTTTTTTCTTTATATGAACATAACGAATATTATACATATGACGAAGAATTCTATGCTGGATTTGTGCCAGTGGGTATGTTCTTTTCAATTTTATCCGTGTCAGCAATCTACTATGTATGGATAACTTTATTTCGCAAACCCAGCGGCATTAAAAGCATTGAAATAGAAACCAAAATCATCAAATTACAGATAGAGAAAAAAGAACTGCTTGCCACGCTTGAAGCCTTAGAGAAAAATGGATAAATGCCCCAACTGCAAAACAAAGCTATTAACAGACCATGCTTTTTGTCCTAAGTGCGGTTTTGATATGCGGCCAGGCAAAGCCTCAACTACTCCTGTGGCTGGTGCTTTTCAACCACAAGCAACAGTGATTGCAGAGCAACCCTTGCCTGACAAAAAGCAACGAATGTTCTCAAACCCATTTTCGTTTGAGGGAAGGATAAGGCGTACTGAATATGGAGTAAGTCTAATCTTATATATTTTTCCAGCATTTATACTCAATATTTATCTTGATAAAACTGAGGATCCAGGGTCTGAGCTTCTCATTGCTTTGCTTGTTTATATTGTTATTCAATGGTTTTTATGGGCGCAAGGTGCAAAAAGGTGCCACGATTTAGGAAACAGCGGCTGGTTTCAAATTATTCCGTTTTACTTTCTATGGATGATTTTTGCCGATGGAGCACATGGATTTAATGAGTATGGAAGAAACCCTAAAGCATAATTAATAGTACCGGTATTCTGTTTTACTTGCTTTGATGAATCAATGTCCACATTGTAAAAAAAATATTCCATTAGGTACCAGTTTTTGTTTAAACTGTGGCAGGGATTTAAGGAAAACAAAGCAAGAAGTTGTTGTTCAAAAACCTGTTGAGCCTCAATCTATACAAAAAACAGAACCAGCGTTGCCGGAAGAGACAACAACAGAAAGAACCGCTAAAAAATTTACTTCTTTCTTTAACATACTTGTTTTATTAGTTGCCACGGGCTGCATTTTTGGGTTTATCTATTTCACTATTCAAAACAAAATAGAATCCACAGCCGATAAAAGCGATGAGCATGTGGAAATCATTGATAACCTGTACCGAAATAAAAAATACAAATTCCGTATAAAATTTCCTGAAGGCTGGAGAATTGAGAAGGGAGACGGTCCTAATATCTTAGTAAAGGCAAGCAGTGAAAAGGGACGTGGTGTAAATCTTTATGTAAAAGACACGGGCGCTCAATTAGGGAGTATTGATGATTTTTTTACCCTTAACGAATGGGCTGAATTAATCTATGAGAAATTCCCTGCCGCAAAGATCGTTGAGAAAAGGGAAGTACAAATTGGTAACAGAAAAGCTTATTATGTAAAATATGAAGTTGATTATGAGGCTATGGACGCGAAAGTTAAAATGATAATGTTTAATGTTTCCCTTGTCAATAATAATTTTCTTTATGGTATAACTGCAAGTTCTGACTATAATTCGTTTGCTGAAAATGAAAACACACTAAATCAATCCGTCAGAACTTTTGTTATTGAAGACTAAAAAACTTGATTAACAAGGATTAAAACCATTTTTCCTGGAGGACAGGAAACTTCAAATAATTTTGATAGTCTCTGGCTCAATCTTCAAGGTCAAAGCTCAACCGCTATCAGGTCATACCCAGAGCAAGAATTCTTTCTATGAAAAAGTTTGTAATTAACAAACTTTACTATACCTTTACATCATCAAACAAAACGGCTGACCACCGTAGAAAATAAGCGGTCGCAAGCACATGGAGAACTTAATAGAAAAACTAAAAGAAATTGCGAAAGAGAACCCGGCCGGGTTTACAGTTTACCTGAAAGACCTTTCGTTTGTAAAAGAAGGCTGGAGTGTGGCGCTGAAAGAAACACAAAACAGCTTTGGCGATGAAGGTCTAAAAAAAGTGATAGCAGTAGCCAGCGAAAAAACAGGCATTGTAGGCGGCTGGAATGAACAGGGCGAATTATGGTGGGATGCGGTAATGATCTTTGACAATGAAGCAGACGCCACGAAAGCAGGAATGGAAAATGAGCAGATAGCGATCTTTCACATAAACGAGGCTTATGTTAAATACCTGTGAGGGGCAAGCTCTCTCACTTCCTTAAAATTTAAAATGATGAACACAATTAAAAACCTACACCTTGTAACCTTATCAGATAAGGACAGGGAAAAATTAGAAGCCGGTGCGCTGATGTACCGAAAGATGAGCAATATAACTTTTAAAGTTATTGAAGCAACAGATAAGGCCATTGTTGTGCGTGTAGCCCAGGGGAAACATGCTTCTGAAAATTATATAGATAAAGCTAAGCTTGTAGAACGTACACGAGAGTTGTTCAGTCGTTTCTTCCCGGAGAAAAAAATACACCCGCAGGCTATTGCCTATAAGCCCAACCTGGTATCTGAAATTGATGCCGCGTGGGTGAAAAAGCAAATGGAAAAAATGGATGTGCGCGTGATCGACCTGGTAGAAGAAACAGGCGTGGACAAAACAAACATCAGCGCGTGGGC
>CAZNRJ010000278.1:0-5612 GCA_964574945.1 uncultured Ohtaekwangia sp.
CGAGATCGCGGATCGTTGTCCGCGATGACAAAGTATTTTTGAGATGATTTCTAATGAAAGCTAAGGTTGACAACCTTTTTTATCTCTGACAAGAAAGGTTGTCAACCTTAAAGTGCAGTAATCCGGAATTACTTCTCAACTGCGGCATGATGTTTCAACTCTCCCTCCACAATTATAAGTCATCTCAAAAATACTTCAAGAGTATCTGTTATACCGGAATTTATTCCGGTATCTCGTTTTTTTGCACGGATTCCGAGATCGCGGATCGTTGTCCGCGATGACAAAGTATTTTTGAGATGATTTCTAATGAAAGCTAAGGTTGACAACCTTTTTTATCTCTGACAAGAAAGGTTGTCAACCTTAAAGGTGATCCGGATATTACTTCTCAACTACGGCATGATGTTTCAACACGCCCTCCACAATCAGGTATTGAGCGACCATATAGGTTGCCATAATACCCAATGAAGCAAACTGGACGGGCATCAGAAACTTGTTAATCGCCAGCAGGGAATCTGAAACCATAAAAAGAATGGCCCCAATAAAAACCAATGCAAAACTTTTGTTGGTCGTATATCCAAAACGGAAAAGCGCCTGCAATGCCATCGTAGTGATTACCAATGCATAGATCATTACCGGAATTTTTAGTTCCCCCAATACCGGGTACAACACAACCACCAACCCTGTGCCGGCCAACACAATGGGCAATGCAAACCGAACCTTTTGAGGACCAAGCAATGGGTTTTTACTTTCGTTCCATCGCATTTGTTGGTAACACAAAATGTATAACACATGGCCTGTCAGGAATGCAACAAGGCCAGCGATAAAAAATAGTTCCGGCTTAAATAGTAATAGCACATCGCCAACCCAGCAAAAAAATATAGCAACCAGAAAAAGGGTACTTCTTTGTTGTGTGCTGACCAAGTAATAAGCAGCCAGTGAAATCATAATCAATGGCTTTATCACAATATTGAGGGTTATTAAATTTAATGTGACGGCTATAAGTTCTGCAACGAAAACAAGGACAACCGCATACAATGTTACTTTCTTCATATCCTGTTTTTTACAAGCCGTGGCCTCATTAATAAATAGATCAGCGCCAATAACCCCAGTAAGCCACTCACCAAAAAGGTGATAAAGAATTGCGATGGATCATTCATGTACAGCACCCCTGAAAGAAACGCGCCTAATCCTATCCCTAATTCCATAAAGATATAAAGCGAAGCAATGCCCCGGCCTTTGAATCCATCACTGCTTAAGTCAGTAGCCCAGGCAAGCAAGGTAGGCGATGTTGAACCCTGAGCAAAACCATACAAGGTAACTCCAATTATTAGCTGAAAAGAAGTTGTTGCTGTACCGATCACCACCATGGCCAGCAAAACAAAAAATGTGCTAATGCGAAGAACCGACACGCGTCCATATCGATCAGATGCTTTACCTGCCAATAAGCGAATGACTAAAGAAGCAACGGTAAGAAAAGTAAACAACAATCCTTTATTCTTAATCCCAACAAATTGACCAAAGTCGGGGATTATTGTAAAGACTGTGCCGTATGAAAAAGCGGTGAGTACCATTACCAGGCAAGGCGCTAAAACCAACGGTTCAAAAAAATCTTCCCTTTTAACGTTAAGATGAGCAATTGAAAATTTCTCTTTTGTCTTAAGTGTTTCGCGCGTGGTGAGCAGGATGGTAATTGAAATGAATGCAAGAAATGAAGAGCAGTAAAACATGGCATCCAATCCAAATTGATTGGCGATTAATCCGCCAAGAGCGGGACCACCGGCCATTCCCACGGCAGTGGCAGTTCCCAGCAACCCCATCGCCTCGCCCCTTCTGTGAGCCGGAACAATGTCGGCTAAATAGGCCGTAGTTCCCGTAGGTGTGAAGCCGGTGGAAAATCCATGGATAAACCTCAGCAGAAAAAAGCCCGCGAGAGTTGTAATGATTGGATAGAAGACGCTGCAAACCAAACACACCGCAGCGCCAAAAATCATGACCGGCACACGGCCTATTGTATCGGCAAGCTTGCCACTAAATGGCCTTGACACCATTGCTGTGATTGTAAACAATGAAATGATCAATCCTTTATATTCCGCGCCTCCCAACAGGGTCAGGTATTCCGGTAACTCAGGAATAATCATGTTGAAGCTCGCGAAGAAGAGTATTGAACTAAAACAAAGTAACCAGAATGCCGGGGTGTAGATTTTTTGCAAGGTGTGAGTGGTGTTCGGTGATCGGTAAACAGTATTCGGTGGTCGGTGGTTAGTATTCAGTAAATCAGTAATTGGTGATCAGTGTTGTTATTTTTTGGGTTTACAGAAAGATGATGATTTGCTAATCATAGAATTCAGCATTCTGCCAATTGAACTGCATTGTTTTAGAAAGTTTTCGGCAACTTCGGCAGACAGGTAGCCGCAATCCAAAGATGTTTCAATCCAATGTTGAGTTTCTTGTTGTTCGCCATCTGCATCGGTAAGTTTACTTACAAAATGCTTTTCATATCTCCTCTTTGCCCAGGCTTCGGCAACTTGTGCACCAACCGATCGCGATGACCTTCTGATTTGATCTGTGAGAGAATACATTTCTTCACGTGGAAAGCTCTTTGTTATTATATAAATATCCTTCGATAAATTTCTTGCAGCTTTATAAGCTTCAAGCTCCCTGTAACTTTCTACATATCCCATAACAAACAACCGATTTACCGACCACCAATTACTGCTTCGCAGCAGACTCCTGATCCTCCAGCAAGTACGCTTTAATAAATTCATCAAGTTCGCCATCCAGCACACCTTGTGCATCGTGGCTTTCAATTCCCGTACGTGCGTCTTTCACAAGTTTATACGGATGCAATACATAATTCCGGATTTGTGAACCAAAGTCTATCCGCATTTTTCCAGCCTCCACTTTGTCGCGCGCGGCATTGCGCTTTTCCATTTCGCGTTGATAGAGTTTTGACTTTAACATTTGCATGGCCCGCTCACGGTTTGCATGTTGCGATCGTTCCACCTGGCATACAATTACAATTCCACTGGGTTTGTGTGTTAGCTGAACTTTTGTTTCCACTTTGTTCACGTTCTGCCCACCGGCACCGCCCGAACGCGAAGTTTGTATTTCTACATCGGCAGGGTTCACTTCAATTTGAATGGTGTCATCTACTTTCGGGTAAACAAAAACAGAAGCAAACGAAGTATGCCTGCGCTGATTTGAATCGAACGGTGAAATGCGCACTAAGCGATGAACCCCGATCTCGGATTTCAGTTTACCATAAGCGAAAGGTCCCTCAACTTCCAGCGTTGCTGATTTAATACCTGCTACTTCGCCCGCCTGGTAATCTATTTGCGAAACTTTATAATCATTCTTTTCTCCCCACATGATATACATGCGGTTAAGCATATCGGCCCAGTCGTTACTTTCTGTTCCGCCTGCTCCCGGGTTAATTTCAAGCACTGCACTGAGCTGGTCTTCTTCTTTGCTCAGCATTTTTTTAAACTCAAGTTCCTCTAACGCCTTCGCAGCTTTAGCAAACTCTTTATCGAGTTCTTCTTCAGAAGCATCTCCCGCTTCATGAAATTCATTGAGCACGTCCAGATCATCAATCAGTTTCCTAACCTGGTCAAAAGCATCTGTCCATACTTTTTTGGTACGAATGTTTTTTAAGATTACTTCCGCCTCTTTAGGCTTATTCCAGAAATCGGCTTGGTGGGTAATTCGTTCTTCGTCTTCTATTTCTACGATTTTACGGTCGTAGTCAAAGATACCGCCTGAGGGCGGCAACACGGCTTTTTAAGTCCTTTAATTGTTCGATGGTCATACACTAAAATAAATTTCTGCGCAAAGTTAACAGATAGACTGAAATATGATGCCATACCCGATTTCAATCATACCGATAGTAGCGTGAACTGGGATCAATAGTCCGCAATGACAAGCCACGAAGCTTTTGATAGGGACTTCGGATAAACCGAAGCGCAGCACCGGCACCCACTAAGCTTACCGAAGCAATAACAACGTTTTTATCAACTCCACTTTGTCCCTCCACAAAAAAAAGTGTGTTGACCTGATCAATAACAAAATAACCAACGCCCGCAATCATCAGCACAGTGCCCAACTTGTTTAACCCGCTTGGCTTCCTGTGACCTTTTGCATTGATCTTATAAATTGAAGAGAAAAGAATAGTGTCGTTTAAGGTGATGATCGAAACATCCGTAAACTGAACAGCAAGACCTTCTGCAAAGGTATTGTTCTTGAGTTTAAAACGCATGTAATCACCTTCGGTAAAACGGGTAACAACATCGCCACGTTTTAGCAGCACCAATTGCTTTTGCGCACTCAACGATATGGCTGACGTAGCGAGAACTAACAGCAGCAGTACCTTTACAAAAAAGTTCAATTCACTTTTCATTTATCTGCAAGAAACAAAAAAGCGAGCAATGCTCGCTTTCCACTGCAAGGTTAAATTTTATAAATCCAGTCGAAAGGATCAGGGGCGTTGCCCCTTTTAATATTCTCCAGCTCATTAAATACCCTGTTCGCAAATTGTCTTTTCTCAATGGCGGGCAACGTGTAGTCCTTTCCTTCAAAGCCAATTAATTCAATATGAGCGATGGTAGCTGCAGTTCCGGCACCAAACGCTTCCTGCACTTTATTCTGTTCGAGAGCAGCAACTAATTCTTTCACTGAAATTTTCCGTTCCTCCACTGCAATACCCCAGCTACGAGCTAATTCTAAAACACTTTGCCGGGTTATTCCCGCTAAAATAGAATCGCTCAAAGGCGGTGTGATCAAAACATCATCAATCACAAACATCACATTCATGGTTCCGCTCTCTTCAATGTATTCGTGAGTTTTTCCATCTGTCCAAATCAGTTGATGATACCCCTCATCTTGCGCCAGCTTGGCCGGATAAATTGCCCCTCCATAGTTTCCACCTGCTTTTGCGTACCCTGTTCCACCCTGCACTGCCCGTGTATAATGAGTTTCTATTTTCACCTTTACAGGAGTGGAGTAATACGGCCCTGTTGGGCTTAAGATTATCATGAATGTAAAATCTTCAGAAGGACGAATGCCAATAAACTCATCGGCAGAAAACATAAACGGGCGGATGTATAGCGAACTGCCTTCGGCTTTTGGAATCCAGGCGCGATCCAAATCAATAAGGGCCGAGATACTTTCCATAAACAGATCCTCCGGAATATTCGGCATACACAAACGCTCAGCCGAAATATTCATTCGCTTCCAGTTATCAAGCGGCCTGAAAACCAACGCTTCATTGCCCGATGAAGACGCATACGCTTTCATGCCTTCAAAAATAGACTGACCATAATGCAATGCCGGTGTTGCCGGACTAATCGGCATATCCCCGTAAGGAATAATTCTAAAATTTTGCCATTCACCTTTTTTGTAATCGGCCAGAAACATGTGATCGGTGTAAACCTTGCCAAAAGGAAGGTTAGAAAAATCAATATTTGCAAGTCGCGATTTAGCTACTTGTGTTGTGGAAATTTTGAGTGTGTCAACCATGATTACCTGATTAGTTTGCGATTCGAATTCGCAAAGTTAACATTAAACCCAGAATTGTCATTAGAAAGTAAAACTTAGGGGAGTACAGATTGAGTTTG
>CAZNRJ010000279.1:0-2173 GCA_964574945.1 uncultured Ohtaekwangia sp.
GCTTCGTGCAGGCAGGCAAAAGAGAAGGGTACAAGGAGTTTTTAGAGATGCCCTTTTTCATCGCGTCCTTGCGTCTTCGCGGTGAACCTTTCTCGCATTAACAAGCTGAACAATCACCACCACCAGAGTGAGTGCCGTAACGATTAATACAATTTCAAAATGAGTAGCGGCCAGATTAAATCCTGTGGTAATTGCTTTGTCAACATTGTTTAAACCGATCAGCAGGGTAGTGCCAAAAATGCAAATCAACACGCAGTCAAACCAGGAGGCGTGCCTGTATTCCGGGCGTATTATAGTTGAGTCATTCACCATCAAAATAAGAAAGTAGGCGAGAAGCGGTAACACAAATCCGTTCAACGCCTGCACGGCTAAAATTACGGGGATTGGTTTTATGCCGCTGATTCCAAAAAGAAAACCGGTCAGCAACACGAGCATCCACACCGCGCGAATTGTTTTTTTATTTTCAGCGCCTAATACAGTGGAGGTAATTAAAGAAGCAGCATACGGGGAAGTGATGGCGGAGGAAAACCCGGCTGCAAACAAACCAAGTCCTAACGCACTACTTCCCACGGTACCCATTTTTTCGTTGAGGTTAATAGCCAGTTCATCAAAGGAAGAAAAGCTTCCCGCCAGGGATCCTGCAACCATAATCCAGGCCGTGATAAGTCCACCGATAATAACCGAGGTGGATAATCCAATTCGCATGAGCGGAACGGTGTTCCCTTTGCTGATGGCCGAGCCAATAAAAATATTATAGGGCACAATGGTGGTGCCAATGATTGCCAACGCTAACCACTCACCTTCTTTTGGAATGATTGGAACAACGGCCGATTTTATAATTTCTAAAAATGAAAAATCAGTTTGAACCGCCAGTATTAAAAATGCAATCCCCATGATGCCCACGAAGCCTGTCATCAAGAACGAAAGTACCCTGCTTCCACCGTTCCATAACACAATGCCTGCAAAAATTGTGATTGCAACCGTAAACCATTTTCCGTCTCCGGGTACCAATAAAGAAATTCCCGATACGGCACCTAAAATATTTCCGGCCTCGTAAGCGGCACATCCCAACAATACAGGCATGGCCACCATCCATTTAATCCAGCGGCTACGGTCTCCATATTTATGTGCAAGGGTTTGTCCAAATGTGAGACCACTGGCAATGGTAATGCGTGCCGAAACTTCCTGCAGGAAAATGCAGGCGATGGTGGCAAACAGAACGGCCCAGAGCAACTGGATTTGAAAAAGTGAACCTGCAGTGATGGCTGTGGTAATCGTACCCGGACCAATAAAGGCAGCTGAGATTACTGACCAGAGTACTACACTTGAAATTTTACCTGATGGGTTCAATGAAAGATCTTTATTCTTGAATCTCTACTTACTAAATTCTCCAATGTGCCAGAGAATACCGGATGGGTCGTGCAAAAAACACTCGCGCCCCCAATCATAATCGCGAATCGGCACCAGCCTTACATGCTCATACGTATCCGTAAGGTTTAATGCAACCAGGTCTTTCCAATAACGATCGAGATCATCTACCTCCATAAAAATCATGGAGTTATCCACCCAATCCTTCACGTAAGCATCCTGAAGATAAAAACTTATTCCTCCTGTTTTGAAAAGCGACATGTTGGGAAACAAAACCACTTCCTCAAAACCCAGATCGCGGTAAAACTTGCGCGACACGTCAAAGTGCCTGGCTCCAATAAACGGCCGAATTGATTTTGCCCGGTGTTCCATAGTTTTCAGAATAAATGCAGACCTGAAAATATCGATTTTTTGCGTTCTAAAGCCATTTTCAAATAATTATTGAAAATCATCATATATTTATTGTTTATCAATAAATAATTATTGAAATTTGATTATTAATTCAAAACAAAATGAAAACAAAAGTAAGAACCATTCAGATTCTCATGGTAATGCCCATTCTGGCGTGGGTGGCATTTGCAGGCTTTATGATTGAGGGCGGGGCGATCCTGTTCTCGTATGGAGTGAGTTGTGTCAATCCCGATGCAGCTAAAAATTTGTACCGAGGACTCGACTTGTATGATCTCAGGGAGTTCAACTTTTGGTATTACACCCTGTCCGTTTCATTTTTGGTTGCGTTGCCGCTTATGAAAGCGTATGTCTCTTACTTAGTGGTGCGTGCGTTATCTAAGTTCAACCTGAAAAA
>CAZNRJ010000279.1:2183-5602 GCA_964574945.1 uncultured Ohtaekwangia sp.
TTTTGCTTTTGGAACGTGGTTGATTACGATGCTCTATAATGCGCACACGGGCTGGCTCTTAAAAATTACAGGCGAACTTTATGGCAATTGGATTTCCGGAGAATTTATTTTTATGGTAGCGCTGGTATTTATTATGTCGCAGGTGTTTAAGCGCGGTGTAGAGATTCAATCTGAAAACGAATTAACCGTATAGCCATGCCAATTACTGTAAACCTTGACGTAATGATGGCCAAACGAAAAATGTCGTTGAACGAACTTTCGGAGAAAGTAGATTTAACATTGGCAAATCTTTCCATCCTTAAAACGGGAAAGGCAAAAGCAATCCGGTTTAGCACGCTTGAATCAATTTGCAAAGCGCTGGAATGCCAGCCGGGAGATTTGCTGGAGTTTGTTGAGAAACAGGATTAGCATACTTTGGGCAGGCTGAGTTATTTCCTCACCGTTGAGTGCAAAAAATTCAGCTTCCATTGTCCGTTCACTTTTCTAAACGTGGCACTTTCAATCCAGTCAACTTGCCTTTTGATTGTGTCATTATAAATAAAATCACCGTGATTGAAATAGATTATGTCACCACTGGATTCATCTACATTCACTTTCATGTTGTCAAATGTCCAGTTCCCTTCAAAGGATTTAATTTGAGGATTAGTCTTAACCAAGCTGTCATTGTTCCAGATTTTACCATTTTCAAAGAGAACAAAGTCGCTGGTGGTTAATGAGTTTAATTTGCCTAAATCACTCGTTTTGATGCCATCAAAATAATCTGTCAGAACTTGTTTCAATATCTCCGGGTCGTCCTTTTTTTGTGTACAGCTTGTCAGCAATCCAATTGCAAGCGTAATCATGAATAGTCTTGCTTTCATTGTTTTTATTTTTAGGTTAAAACTTTTCGATTCCCAGTTTTTGTTCTAAGCGTAGTCTTCGCTCTACCATTTTTAGTCATGTTTTAATAAACAACCTATAATCAAGCAATCGCGGAGTCCGAAGCAAAAATCGCATGAAAAGACACATTGTTGGGCAGTTTTTCTATCCTCTTTATTTATTTTTTAATAAATCTAATTTTCTTTTAATTCCAACTTTCGGATTTATCTCGATAGCCTTTTCCCAATTTTCAATTGTTTGTTTTACGTCACCATTGGCTTCATGAAATTCACCAAGCATTCTATAAAGTTTATCACGTCCAAAAGAATAAGAAGCATCTTCATCAATAAGTGCTTTTTTTAGTATGCCCAAATAGTTGCTGTCCTTTAATTTTATCTCGTCAGGTTTGTCAAAATAATGTGATAGCTTATCGTAGATTGAGCCTCTATCTATTATTTGTTTCTCATAGTCATCACGGTTTGTTTGCTTACCACTAAAGTCAATTTCAAAAACAAAATCTCGGTTGTTTATAAGTTTTATTCGTTGTGACTGTGTATCAATTAATGGTTTGATAAATGAAAAAGGTCTCTCAAATCTCGTAATTTGTTCCTTTGCTTCAATGTCTATTAAAAAAATGCTATCTGAATCTTTTGTGTTTGAATTGTAAGTTTCAAACAATGCAATTTTTCCGTCATTACTTATTCCACAATTCCCCAAATTGGCAATAGTTTTTTGAGAATACAAAAGAACTCCCGCTTTATCGAAAACTAAAAATTTACCAGTAGATAAATTAGTAATCGTCCAATCACAACAGATTACAACACCATTATTACTTACGTGACAATCATTAGGTCTTGCAATTTGTTTCTTAAACAACAGTTTTTTCCCTTCAACACTAATTAGAGCGATTTCGCCTTTTTCATCATGGTTGACACCATTACAGATAACACAATATTTTTTATTCTCAGAAAATTCTTCAGTACCATAGAATCCAGCTATATCATTAAAACTTTCTTTTGATTTTTTATAATCTTGTTGAATAGCTTTATTAAAGTGTTTATCAATATCAATAGTGAAAGTAGCATTATTCTTTTCTGATGAATGATAAGTCTTTGCTTTACTTTTTTTGTTTTTTGTCCCTAAATAAACGATTAGGAGAGCAATTACTATTATTACAATTATAGTCATTAGATTATCGCATTATTAAAAACAAAACAATAATTATTAATAGCATTATTATGAAAGCTACAGATTCATAAGGAATAAAAAATTCAAATTCAACATTCTTCTCATCTTCAAGAGATTCCTTAAATTCTTGTAATTGTTCCTTACCAAAAAAGATAATTAAGATAAGTCTTATCCCGATAATGAGTAATCCAATAATTCCAATAATCGTAAGTATTGTTTTTGGCATCTCAAAAATTATATCCAACCCGAATATATACAATTGTTGATACTTCAGATCGCAACCTCACTAAAAGTGCATAGCCATCCGATCTGGCAGGCTGGCAACCATGCATAAAAAAACAAACCCCGGCTTGCACCGGGGTTTCACTTCGCATAACCCACACCTAAAAACTTAAATTCTTTCACTTTGCTTTTTCTTTCACGGCCTTCATCATGGACGCATCCAACGAATTGTCTTCACCTTTGGGTGTGTTGGCAGCAATATATTCGCTGCGTTTTTTATTGAGCGACTGAATTTCTTCCTGCACTTT
Organism: uncultured Ohtaekwangia sp.; assembly: GCA_964574945.1. Taxonomy (GTDB): domain Bacteria; phylum Bacteroidota; class Bacteroidia; order Cytophagales; family Cyclobacteriaceae; genus ELB16-189. Next base: position 4,760 of record CAZNRJ010000279.1, read on the forward strand.
CCTGCGCTCATCTGCTTTTTGTTTTACATACGCCTGGCGTTGCGTTACGGTCATGCCTTTCATTTCTTTTGGCAAGTCATCATCTTTTGCTTCGGTAATTACTTTTTCATTCTCCTTCGAAGCATCTACTAAATCCCAGCTTGAGTTTTTATAGGCATGTGTACTTTTTGAAATCGCCCGTTCTACTTTATTAGATTGGCCATAACTTTCTGCATTGCTGTCTTGCGCGGCTTGCATTTCTTTTTTGGATGCACCGCTGCTTCCGTAATAAACATACGTGCTGTTCAATTTATCGTTCAGGGCGCTGATGCGCTCATCATACGGAGTAGGAATGTAAACTGTTTTGCGATTTTGCTCGATGCTCATGTAGGTTCCGCCTGTAAGATCAGCGCCATCTTTCCAGTTGGTGCGAATGCCTTCTTCAAAGCCACCGCAGAAAATTGTGTTTACAACCACTCCCTTTTCGCGCGCCAGCGAGCAAGCCGTGCGATACGAGAAACTCCCTTGTGTGAAAGGTTCGTTACCGGCAATGAAAATCATTTTTAAATCATTGGCGGATGGACTCCACAACAGTTGAGTTAATGAACTATTAATCACCTGCCCGCAAAACTCATTGCCCCCGCGGGTAGAGAGTGAAAAAAGTTTTTCTGAAATTAAATCCAAATCATCTGTAAGTCCGTTTACCTGCCTGATGTATCCTTCCGCTGAGGAGAGATTGTCGTTACCATATTCGTATAAAGCAATTTTTATGTTTGGCCTTTTTCCGTCCTCACATTTAGCGGCAGCAAGTTCATTTACAATTTTCCACAGCTGCGATTTAGCCTGATCGATTAATCCATCCAT
>CAZNRJ010000280.1:0-5572 GCA_964574945.1 uncultured Ohtaekwangia sp.
GAGAGCCCATATATTCCTTTCGATTTCATGGGAGAAAGTCCACAGGGCCTGATGATCTCCTTAATTTCTTCCACTGATAGTTTGACCATGTCATAAGGATTATCAGCGAGCTTGAACAGGGCAGGAGTGGTTTTGTTCACCCGTTCATCCGTACACTGTGCTGAAAGCAAAACCGAAATCAACAACGTGTATGCGTCTTTGTGATGAAGAGGTACTGCCGGATCGGGGTACAGTTTTTCAAGGATGTGAATGATGTCTGCTACTTTATCTTGTTTGGTCATGATTGGATCCTGGATTCTTGCTGCCTGATCATGTTCTGATTATTGATTAGAAATGGAGCCCTTCCACCTTTGAAATACATTTTCATAATTCCAGTATCAAGAATCCAGAATCTGTTTTTTTAAGGATATAACAAATATTTAGCTCGCTTCGCCTTAAAGGCATCTAATCCCGGTTTCCAACTGGCGCGAATCTGTTCTTCGGTAAGCCCGTCTTTAATTTGTTGCTTTAGTTTTGTTGTGCCTGCCAGGGTATCAAAATAGGCAGTAAAGAATTTCTCTTTATCAGGATACAGGTTATAGAACATGAGCACGTATTTTAAATCAACTTTGCGTGCAACGGGCACATCTCTTAAATCTATTCCATAACACAATTGATTTTTTAAGGGCGGTTCCAGTGACATTCCTTTAATAGGAACAGGTGTAAATTGAAAAGGCATGTCTTTTAATTCAGGGCTGCCTAAAATTAAAAACGGCATTTGCGTTCCGCGGCCTAAGCTAATCTTAGTGCCTTCAAATAAACAGATTGAAGGATATAATCTTATTGCCTGGTCGTTGGGTAAGTTCGGGCTTGGTTTTACGGGAAGTGAGTAATCATCGTCATGTTTCCAGTTTTTCATTTTGATAATTTCGAGTTCACATTTTACTCCACCCTCTAACCAACCTTCTCCATTGATCATCAACGCATATTCTCCAATGGTCATGCCATGCGTTATAGGAATGGGGTGCATGCCCACAAAGGACTTAAGCTCAGGTTCCAGGATAGGGCCATCTACATAACTTCCATTGGGATTGGGTCGATCCAGCACAACTAATTTTTTTCCATTCTCTGCGCATGCTTCCATTAAATAATGAAGCGTACTTATATATGTGTAAAAACGAGCGCCTACATCCTGGATATCAAACACAATTATATCCAATCCTTTCAAGTGGGCAGGTGTTGCTTTTTTATTTTTTCCGTAAAGTGAAATTACCAGCACACCGGTTTTATGGTCGATGCTGTCTTTTACCAATTCACCATCAGCTGCATCACCACGAAATCCATGCTCAGGCCCGAAGATCCGTACCAGGTTTACACCCAGGTTTTTAAGTGTATCGGCAAGATGGGTTTTTCCTACCAATGCGGTGTTGTTCACAACTAACCCAACGTGCTTGCCTTTTAGCAGTGTTGTTAGTTCAGGAAGTTGTTCAGCACCCAGCACTAAATGGTCTTTCTTCTGTGCCTGGCACGAAAGAATTGTGCAAAGGAAAAGTGCGAATACCAATAACCTGACCATTTCTTTTTATTTTTAACCTTATATCCAAAATTAAGCCATTCCTTGAACCTTTCGTACTTCATATCAAAAAGAATCAGGCACAACCAGGGTGATAGCTTTTCATCCATCATTCATAAAATTGCAATTGCCAGTATTGCGATTGGATTGGCTGCCGCGATTGTTTCTTTCCTGATCATGCAAGGGTTTCAGTCTGGGGTGAAGAACAGGATCTATGATTTCAGTAATCACGTGCTCATTACCAAGTATACCATGAGCAATGCAGTAGAAGAACAACCTTTTGATTTTCAAATTCCTTTATATAAAGATCCATCGCAGTTTAGTTTTGTAGCCCATGTTCAGGAGTTCAGTCACAAAGCGGGCCTTATCAAAACCGATGATGAAGTGCTGGGTATTGTGTTTAAAGGAGTGGGAAAGAGTTTCAATGTTTCTCAATTTCAGGAAAGTTTGCTGGAAGGAAAGTTTATTCATTTTTCAGATTCAGGATACTCCAATGAAGTTTTACTGAGCCGTGTTATTGCCAATAAGATCAATGCCAAGACCGGAGATGATCTTGTGGTTCACTTTTTCCAAAACCCGCCACGCTTCCGCAGATTGAAGGTGAGTGGAATTTATGAAACTAACTTATCAGATTATTTTGACAGCAAAGTAATTATTGGCGACATCGGGCTGGTGCAACGACTAAATGATTGGGCTCCCAATCAGGCAGGCGGACTTGAGGTGCAAATTGATCTTAACTCATTTAACTCATTTCAGTTATGGCAAAATGATTTTTCAAGTTACCTGTCGCACATTAAGGATCGGATCATTGACGACCCGGAAGCTGGCAATAAATTTTTTACTACGATTTCCGCTCTTATGGAGTATAAATTCGATTTTGATAGAGTAGCAATGGAGGAATCGGCTTATCAAATTGGTGAATCTATTGACTATGATTTGCATTTGGAAACCGTGCGCGACAAATACATTCAGGTGTTTGAGTGGCTCGACCTGATCAAGAGACAGGTAAAAATTTTGCTGGTGGTGATTTTAGTTGTGGTGTGCGTAAATATGATTTCCGTGATTTTGATTTTGGTGATGGAACGCACGCCTATGGTAGGAATTTTAAAAGCGATGGGCGCACAGGATAAATTTATTCGCTCTGTCTTTTTGTATAATGGCATGAACCTGATTGTGAAAGGACTTTTATTGGGAAATGCAGTTGGGTTAGGCCTTTGCTTTCTGCAAGATCGGTTTAAGCTTATTTCATTAAACCCTCATGATTACTACATGGAGTATGTTCCCATCCAATGGAGTTGGGGAACCATAATCGTACTAAACCTGATTGTATTCTTTACCGTACTGGTCGTTCTTCTTTTGCCCACACGGTTTATCACACGCATTAATCCAATACAGGCAATTAAGTTTGATTGAACTTTCTCACGCAATGGCGCCAAGTCGCAGGTTTGGGTATTTCTTTTTAGATTCCTCTTTCACTTCAAGATGAGATTTGTAACGTCCTTCACTTATGGACTTTAATCCTTTATCTATTGCATCTTTCTCTTCCAGGCTAAGAGTAACAGGGTTTGTTTCTTCAGTTGATCGTCTAAGAAGCATGAATTGTTTGATTATCCTGCTGTCCTCAATTTGGGCAAGCCATTGAATAAGATCTAGTTTCTCTGCCTCAATATTCATACTCTTTAAAATTGATGTAAAAAATCAGACTTAACTTTTCGCTACTATTGAATCTTTGCCAGGATTTTTTCATCCAATGGCTGAACACTTGAATTAAAGTACGTTACCGTGTTTCCATCTTCGCTCACCAGGAATTTTGCAAAGTTCCAATCAGGATGTTTACCCGTCTTTGATTCTAACCACTGATAGAGTGGATGTTGATCACTACCTTTTACAGATACTTTTTCAAACATTTGAAACTGCACGCCATAGTTTCTTTCGCAGAAGGCGGCAATTTCTTCGCTGGTCCCGGGTTCCTGCCAAAGGAAATTGTTAGCCGGAAACCCTAACACATTTACTTGTTTGCCAAACTGCTCATGCAATTTCTCAAGCCCGGCATACTGCGGAGTCTTTCCACACTTTGATGCCGTATTCACGATCAAAAGTTTTCTCCCTTTATAATCAGCAAAGTCAATTTCTTTTCCGTCAAGGCCATTGATCTTAAAATCATAAATGGAATTGGCAACCGGGCCTAATGGTTTCTTGCCGGATAATTTATTGGTTAGAAATGCTGCAATGCCCATGAAACTGAGAATAATTATGATTGATTTTAATTTCACTTTTTATTTAAAGTTCAGCAGCAATTTCCATCGGCTTTACTGAAGACTTAAAGAATTTTACTGTGCCATCCGGCTTCACCAGATATTTGCAAAAATTCCAACTGGGTTCTTCACCTGTTTTTTCTTTTAGCCAGGCGTATAGCGGATGCTGATCATCACCTTTCACAGAAATCTTTTCAAACATTTGAAACGTAACTCCATAATTTTTCTGACAGAATTCTGCAATCTGAACATTAGACCCCGGCTCCTGGCCACCGAAATTGTTTGCCGGAAAACCAAGAATCGTTACTTTACTTCCATACTGCTCATGCAGTTTTTGCAAGTCTTCGTACTGAGGGGTGTAACCGCATTTGGAGGCGGTGTTTACAATTAATAACGTTTTGCCTTTGTATTGACTAAAGTCAATCTGCTTTCCATCGATTGATTCGATTTTGAAGTCATACAAGTTTGTCATACCAAAAATTAAAAGAAATAGAATTGCGGTTTTCATAATAGAGAGGTTTTAAAGAGAACACAATTTACAGATAATAGTTTACCGTTTTTAAAAAATTAGATAATTGGTAACCTAAATCTTCCCAATTTCCTTTTTAATCCTAAAAATGAAAACCTTATTCTCCTTGTAGATGGTCTCTTTTTCAATGAACATTCCATTTTTCAGCGCCACTTTTTGCGAAGGTAGGTTTGTACGGCTAATAATGGATATCAGCGATTCGGTCAGATTATTTTCAAATGCAAAATTCCTGCATTTGATTGCCGATTCTGAAGCATACCCCATTCCCCAAAATTCCGGTAGCAAAGAATAACCAATTTCCAATTCTGTTACATCATCCACCGTTTGTACTAATAATCCACAATGGCCAACAAGACGACCGCTTGATTTTTCTGTGAGCGCATTCATGCCACCCAGGTTGTTCTTGTAACGCCAATCCTGTTTACGATACCAGTTTTTACATGCATCTTCTGCGGGTTCTTTTTCTTCAATCCAATGGAGGGAGGTGTTGGGATCTTGAAAAAATTTTAACCAGGCATCATAATCTGATTCGAGAACAGATCGAAAATTCAACCGGGCAGTTTGTTGTCCATGGAGTAAATAGTTCATGGATTAAATTATTTGTGATACCGTTACTGTTTACATCCGTTCCGGCACCCTGATGCCTAACAACATCATAGCCCGCTGAATTACTGTTGCGGTCACTTGCGAAAAAGCTATCCTGAATTTCAGTTTCGCCTGATCACTTTCGTTGAAAATAGGAATGGCCTGGTAAAACTGGTTGTATTCTTTTGCCAACTCATACGCATAGTTGGCGATTAAAGCCGGTGAATATTCACGGGCAGCTTCCTGTAATTTGTTTGTGTACTGATTGATTTTAAAAATCACTTCGCGTTCAGCAGGCTCTAATGATTTCACATCCTGAACAGCGGGAACAATATTCATTGACTCCGCTTTGCGCAGGATAGATTTAATACGCGCATGTGTATACTGAATGAATGGTCCGGTATGACCTTGCAGTTGTATCGATTCCGTTGGATCGAACATCATCCGTTTCTTAGGATCAACTTTCAACAAGAAAAATTTCAGTGCACCCAAGCCAATCATTTCGGCAAGATCATCTACTTCACTCGTACTCATCTCATCAATCTTACCAAGTTCTTTTGTCTGCTTGGCGGCTTCTTCCACCATTTCATCCATCAGGTCATCGGCATCTACCACGGTGCCTTCGCGACTTTTCATTTTTCCGGTTGGCAA
>CAZNRJ010000281.1:0-5567 GCA_964574945.1 uncultured Ohtaekwangia sp.
CTCCATTCCTTTATCAATTTGGTCTTCGGACATTCCAAAACCTTCTAACATTGCCTGAGCGTTTTCAAGTCCTACTTTTGTCAATTTTTCAGGAAGTTCCGGATCAATTACGGTATACAATAGAATCATAAAAATCGATGAAATTAATCCTGAAATAGCCATCAGAATAAATCCATGCTGAAATGCCTTCCCATAAGGTAAGAATCCGCCAATTTCATTCCGATAATTTATACCGCCATAGATGGCAAGGCCAATAAACAGTAGGAATATCAATATTCCAGTTTTCCAATTTGCCAATAAAGCATCATCGAGAGTTTTCTCTAAAGCGGTCAGATCATTTTGGTTGTCGTCTTAAAATTACGGATATTATTATGCTTATAAAAAAGCTAATGATAAAGCTCTTAATGAAATAATCGAGCGCCAGCTTTTGCCCGGTAGTGGTCGAAAGTGCTGCCAAATTGCTTTCCTGTACCTCTTTTCCCCATTGCGCTATTACCTGGTCGCTCACCTTCGCCAATTGTTCCGCAGCCAATCTTTTATAGTCCGTAACAAAGGAAGGTTCTGCCCAACAAAAAAAAGAGATCAGCAAAAATGTAACCGTTGCGAATACCATGGTAAAAATTAAGGTGCTGATCATTCCTTCCCCAAAAGAAAGAAGCCCTTGCCGGTGATCGTCACGCAACTCTTTTAAGCCGATGACCATAAACACCGCAAACAAAATCAAGCGGAAGTCAAAGAAGATGGGAAAGAGAAACGGATGCCGCCCCATATAATAGAGAGCAACCAAAAAAAGCATGCCAAGCAAGCCGGCAATTAACCCGTTGCGCACCGAAATAAATACGAGTCGCGGAACGGACTTAAGCATCCAGCCAGTGTTTTGAATTATTGAACACAGCCACCACTTTTCCTTTTAGGGTGCTGCCCAACCACGGTGAGTTTTTTGCTTTCGAGTAATTTGATTCAGGTGTAAACACCCACTCCCTGTTTGGATCGAACAAGGTTAAGTTCGCTTTCGTATCCACATCAATCACTACAGGCTGCACCCTCAATAATTTGCGCGGTGCATCAGTCACCTTTTCAATTAACTCATCCATCTCTACCCATCGCGAAAGCGAAACCAACTGCGAAGCAAATGTTTGCAGGTTAATCAATCCAAACTCAGCTAAATCAAATTCCAAAAATTTACTTTCCACTTCGTGCGGCACGTGGTTGCTCACCAGCACATCGATGGTGCCATCCTTCAGTCCTTTGATCAGCGCATCCTGATCGGCCTTTTCGCGCAGCGGTGGATTTACTTTGTAGTTTGTATCGAAGTCGTTTAATACTTCATCGGTGTAGAGCGGTTGGTACGCAGCAATATCACAACTTACATTCAAGCCTTTTTTCTTTGCGCTCCGAATCAAATCAATGGATTTTGCTGTGGATAGTTTCGCGAAATGCAACCTGCCCCCGGCATAGCCAAGTAGTTCAAGATTCTTGCTGATCGCCACTTCTTCGGCAATGCGTGGCATTCCTTTTAATCCAAGCATGGTACTGCCTGTGCCTTCATGCATTTGCCCAAATAAATTGAGCCAAATGTCTTCAGGCTGGTCTATTAATAATCCATCAAACTTTTGGAGATACTGAAGGGATTTTAAAAATATGTCGGTATGCCACACGGGCTTTAGTCCATCGGTAAACGCAATGGCCCCCGCCTCATGCAAGTCAATCATTTCAGTCAACTCTTCGCCTTTGCAGTTTTTAGTGACGGCAGCAAGCGCGTGAACCTGAACTAACCTGTTTTCGTTATTGGCGGTTACATAGCTTACTTCATTCTTGGATTGAATGGTAGGATGCGTGTTTGGCAACACAGCCACTTCGGTAAACCCACCGGCTGCTGCAGTTTTGCTCAGGGAAAGTAAATCTTCTTTTTGTTCTTGCCCGGGATCGCCCACAAAAGCGCCCAGGTCAAACCAACCCGCTGAAAGGATCATGCCGTCCGCTTCGATTACTTTATCGGCACTGTAATTTTTATCCCCGATTTCTTCAATACGCCCGTTCTGGATGAGGACGTTTTTTTTCTTCTTATGAAATGGGGACTGCGGTGATACGATTAATGCTGACCGGATGAGTATTTTCATATTATAATCCAAAAAGTGATTTCAACACCGCTTGAATCTCATCAATTTTAAGTTTGTGAACAGATCCAACCTTATATTGAATAATTGATTTTTCTGCTGTAAAAATTCTGGAAGGCCTTATGAAACTTACTAAACCAAGAGCTCCCGAATTATAATCGGCAATTTTTAACTCAATGGCTGTTGGGTCATCTTTTTGCTTGCTGGTAATCTGACAAAGAATAACATCTGGGCCAGATAATTGAGCCAATACGTATGCGGGTCTGCGTTTAATAGAAGATAAATCTGAAAATGGGAATGGAACTACCACAATATCCCCTTTTACAAATTCTTCCATGCTTCATCCTCTTCTTGTGTATTCCAATCGCGCGCCAACACTTGTTCAGAAACAATGTGCGTCATCAATTTATCTTCATGTGCACTTGATTTTTTGTGCTTTAGAAAAAGGAGATAGTCATAAACCTCCTTTAAAAGATCATCAGGCACTTTTTTGATTTCTTCGAATAGGGCATCTCGTGTTGACATCTTTCAAATTTACTTTAAAAACCGGATCAACAATACTTCAGCCAGCAGGAAGATTAGCGCCAAAATCAGTGCATACTTCCATAATGGGGTGCCCAAATATCTCTCTTTTATTTCGTTGCTGAAAGTTTCGGCAGAGGTTGCTTTAAAAATTGACACCCGATTTCCGCCACCAATGGCAGTCTTAACCTCTTCACCCGTAAATTGAGCAAGCATTGACTCCTTTTTTTCAAGATCGAATGCCAGCAAATCAAGCGTATCGCGTCTGTGTGTTACATAATAGAATCCATGACTTATTGAGTAGCGCGGAATTTCCAATAGCAACCTGTTTCCCAGCCTGCGCTGTGACGGAACCAATTCTTGTATTCCTTTCATGCGGGCGGGTTCATCCCCCGTTAAACTATCGGCCGGCACAGTAACCAACGAAGAAGACAAATAGTAATAAGGTTTGCGCTCTGCCTTTTTTCCACTCGCGGCAATGCGGTACATAACAGGCACAAAAATGGCGTGTGTTGAGAGATCGCTCACACCGCGATTTAATGAACTTGCCAAAACAAACGTATTGCTGAAACGTGATAAATAAGGCTGGCCGTTTTTAAAACGTAAGATGGCCGAACGGTCGGCCCCCCAATCCAACACCTTTTGCGCCTGGGGCATGGCGAGCGCAGCTGATTTTTCTTCAAACACATTTTCAAAAAAGGGATTCTGGAAATCGGGTTTGTCCAATTCCATAAGTCCAGCGTTTTCCATTTTCGTTAATGATAGATTCAATAACTCTTTGTAAGAATTAATATCCGGTTGCAAGCCGGGGATGACTAACAGGCTTCCATTATTATTGCGATAGAGCTGAATGGCTGCATTCAGTGCATTATCAATTTTATTAATGCCATTCACTACCACCAGATCGGCAACAGCCAGTGCGCTATAGTCCACATTGCTTTCGGCAAACCCATGAAAATCGAAAAGCTCTTTATTCCCATATACATTCTCGACATGAGTGGGTCTGCCATCTGGTTTTATTTCTACAATTTTTAACCGGCCTGAATAATTGAGTGTGAAATAAAATTCATTATCGAAGCTCACCGGAAAATCGCTGAAGCTTAACACGGCTTTATTGAAGCCTTTCAATCCTCGGGCAAGGTCAAAAGAGGTTTCAATCAAACTATTTGGTTCTATGCTTACAGAAGAAGTAGCAGCCTGCACTTCGTTGATGGTAAGTTTTGTTACGAGCCCTTCTACAGTTCGTGGCCCTTCATTGCGCAAGCGAACACGCAACGTGTTTTTCTCGCCACCGATAATAAACGGGTTGTCTAAATAAATAGAATCGACAAAAACATTTGATGTTTGTTGATACTCGATAGGCACCAACCGGATTTGCCAGGTTGAATCAAGCGCTTGATCGACACCAAACGTTGACTTCTGAAAATCAGAAATCCAAAATACAGTATTGCCCGGATCACCAATTCGTTTTACTACTTCATCAAACGATCGACTCAAAGGCGATAGCCGAATCTGCGAAAGCTGATCAAGGATTTCTGATTTTGATTTATACGCATTTGAAAATGGAGCAAAGTCGTTGGTGATAAGCTTGAACCTGGTTTCGGCAGGAAATAATTCAACCACTTCACGCACATAGCCGATGCCGGCATCTAAGGCACGCACCTTTTGCTGCACAGGGGCCGACATGCTATACGAATTGTCGAGATAGATAACGAGGTTGCGCTGCGAGGTTAATTGTTCGCGGGCTGGTAAAAAGGGTTGGGCAAAGGCCAGGACAAGAAAAAGCAAAAAGAGCAGACGCGAAGCCAGCACCAAATATTGTTTCAATTTCCGTTTTTGGGTGGTCTCCTGTTTTACTTGTTGCAGAAAGCGGGTATTGGAGAAAAATATCCGGGTTGTTCTACGGAAATTAAACAGGTGAATGATAATGGGGATGGATAAGGCCGTAAGCGCCCAAAGAAACTGCGGATAATTAAAACTCATTCATTACAAAAATAAACATACCCGGCAAATAGAACGCTGTTTTAGAGGTCTATGTTGTAGGAGATACATGAATGGTTGCACTGCATTTGAATAAAAAACAAAAAGGCCACCCGGTTTGGGTGGCCTCTCGTTTCCAAAGCAAGCCTTTACTTCTGCTTTCCGCCCAGCATGGCCAGGTCATTCACATTAATCTCAGTAATGTACCGCTTCTCGCCTTTATCAGTCTCGAACACGCGGTGAACAAGCTTGCCTTCTACGGCAACCTCGGCACCTTTTTTCAAATACTGCCCGGCTATGTCGGCCAGTTTGCCCCATATCACGATGTTGTGCCACTGGGTGTCCTCTACCTTCTCGCCTTTTGCATTTTTGTACGTTTCGGAAGTGGCTATTGAAAAAGAAGCCTTCTGGCTGTTTCCAAAATTTTTCACTTCAGGGTCTTTACCTAAACGACCGATTAACTGCACGCTGTTTCTCACACTTTTCATAATTGTTGTATTTAATTGTTAAACATTGATTTTCGAAACTGTGTCACCGGGTTTTATTCCGGTTGACCAACCTTCACAAATATTCCGGCTGGTTGACGATACAAAGGTGGGGGTTCGAAAAGCGCCAGTCGTTTATTATTCAATTACTTTCGGTTATATTCGTTTATAAACGTTTATAATCGGATAGTAAAAGATTTAAAATCCTTTTAAAATGGCCAAAAAAGAAGAAAAAGTCTGTTTAGAGTGCGGGGGCAAAATTATTGGCCGGGCCGATAAAAAATTCTGCTCGGACCAATGCCGGGTATCCTACAATAATAAGCTGAACCGGGATGAGACCGCTTACATGAATAATGTGACTAACATTTTGCGCAAGAACCGCAGGATTTTATTAGAACTAAACCCAACCGGCAAAGCGAGGGTAAACCGTGATAAAATGAATGAGAAAGGTTTTGATTTTACC
>CAZNRJ010000282.1:0-5562 GCA_964574945.1 uncultured Ohtaekwangia sp.
TGGCGTTGGTATGCAACGGACGAATGCGCCCAAAGGTGGTGTACTGCAGTTCGAAATTAAAAATGGGATATACCAACTGGAGCGCAGCGGTAAGACCTACTAACATACCCACTAATCCAAACACCACCGTGGCGATGATGAAGGCTTTTACAATCTTGTTGTCGTAGCTGAATTTTTCGATTTCCATATCGAGTAATAAAAGGTTAGGTTCAAGTATTAATGGCTGTACGTGTCAATAGCGAAGATACTGATTTTATTAATTCATAAACTAAGATAAAAATGAATTTTGGTTTATATCTAAGATGACTTTCCAATTGTAGCCTTATTAAGAATGATTCTTAGCTTCATCATCAGTTGGTAATGTACTATCATGCGTGTGTGTATTATCTGATTTGCTTTGCGATGTTTTTACTTCCTTGTTTTTTGGTTTACTGTCAAACAACATCCGGACCGAGGGTGTATAGGTGTCATCAAACTGACCACTTTTTATGTTCCAATAGAATATCCCAAGAAAAAGTAAGGCAATGGAAACACTGACAGCAATAAGTAACACGAGGATTCCCATAGTTAGCGATTGTGGGATAAATTTATTTTTGCCGAAATGTTTACAGCCAGCACGGAGAAACCCACCACACTTATGCTGCTGATGGGCATGAGGATGGCCGCCACTAAAGGGGTTAAGTGCCCTGAGACTGCGATACTTAATGTAATGGCATTGTAAAGAAATGAAATAGCGAAACCTATTTTCAAAATGGTGGTGGATGATTTAGCCAGGCGGAGCACTTTGTCCAGCGAAGAAATTTTTTCTCCCGCAAGGATTCCATCGCATGCGGGTGTAAATACTCCCGAATCATCAGTCACGGCTATACCCACATCGCTTTGTTTTAATGCACCCGCATCATTTAGCCCATCGCCCAGCATCATAACTTTTTTTCCTTGTTTTTGAAGCTGCTTGATGTAATTAAGCTTATCCTGCGGACTTTGATTAAATCGTAAATCCACAGAAGCGCCAAAGAGTTTTTGCATGTGCACTTTATCAGCTTCATTATCCCCCGAAAGCAAAGCCGTACACGTTGTTCCCAGTCGGCTGATCATAGCTTCAATATTTGCACGGGTTGAGCTTTTAATCGTGAAATGTGCTATCACATCGTTATTAACTGCAATAAATACACGCGCGGAGTTCGATGCAAGGGAATCATTAATACCAACAAAATCAGCTGAGCCGATTTTATACATACATCCGTCAATTGTTCCTTCTATTCCCTTACCGGGTATTTCTTTAAAATCAGTCACTGCAGGGTTGGCAGTCGATTTTATATATTGTGTAATTAACATGCTGAGCGGATGCGCAGAAAAACTGGTAAGAATTTTAACGGCACTCATTTCAGGTTCAGTTAACGAGCCTTCAAGTTTTATTTCCGGTTCTTTTCCGTGCGTTATCGTTCCTGTTTTGTCAAACACAATCGTATCAATGCCGGCCATGCGTTCAATGGCATCGGTGTTTTTTAAGTATAATTTATTTCGTCCAAAAACACGTAGCATGCTGCCAAACGTAAATGGAGTGGCCAGCGCCAGTGCGCAAGGGCATGCAACCATTAACACGGATGTTAATACTAACCACATTCTTTCAGGCTGGGTGATTTGCCAATAGATGCCCGTAGCAGCAGCAATAAACAGCACGATCCATGTAAATCGCCTGGCTGCGAGGTCAATTATTTTCTGATACTTATTTTCATTTCCTTTTTTGAATGCATCGTTGTTCCATAAACTTGTTAAATGACTTTGCGAGGTTTTCTTTTCAAGGATAAGCTCAATAGGCGAGCCTATCAATCGTCCCCCCGCATAAATCACATCGCCTTGTTTTGCTTTCACGGGCCTTGATTCCCCGGTAACAAAACTGTAATCGATGAATGCCAAATCATTTAAGAGAATCGAATCGGCAGGAATGATTTCCATATTTCGAATCCTTATCTGATCGCCTCGCTTGAGTTTATAAATAACAATTGGTTCCCATGCATTGTTAACTAACACATTAACAGCCAACGGAAAATAAGAAGTAAAATCGCGATCAAATGCGAGGCTTTCATAGGTTTTGTTCTGAAACCATCTTCCTATGAGAAGAAAAAAAACCAACCCGGTAAAAGAATCTAAATAACCCGGGCCGGTAGCAGTAATGATATCATAGGAGCTTCTTACGAATAACGCGATTAACCCTGCGGCTATGGGTACATCAATATTGATTTGGCGTTGCTTAAAACTTTTGAAAGCGGAGAATAAGTAATCAAATCCGCAGTAGAAAAATACAGGAACAGAAAAACAGAGATTGAGCCACGAGAAAAGGACCATCAATTCTTCTTCCGATTGATCGATGCCCAGGTATTCCGGAAAGCTGAACAGCATGATGTTTCCAAAGCAGAAACCGGCTATTGAAATCTTTAATATTAACCGGTTATCTTTTTTGGGGATCGTATTCACATTGGTAGCTAACGTGATCTTAGGTACATAACCAAGCTCTGCTATCAGCTTGGCAACTGCACTTACTTTTGTTTTTTGCGGATTGAAGTTGATGGAAACAGTTTTTTGTGTGAAGACAACTTCGCTATGCAAAATCCCGTCATTCATCTTTTGCAGGTTTTCTAACAGCCAGATGCAGGAAACACAATGAATGGAAGGAACGAAGAATGTTACTTTGGCAAACGTGTCCGAATCAAAATCCAATAGCCTGGCCCGAACCTCTTTTTCATCGAGGTAGGCATAGGTTTCTTCGCTGATGTGCTTTAACTGAATGCCCGGGTTTTTCTCAAGGTCATAGTATTCGCATAGGTTGTTACTGCTTAGGATTTCGTACACGGTTTTGCATCCGTAACAACAAAATGGTTTTTCTTCCGTCCAATGCGGATCATCGCATAGCTGCCCGCAATGGAAACATTTCAGATCAACATCAACCTCGGTTTGTATCATATCATTTCAGTTGACGGCAGAATTACGTTGAACTTTTTGTTTTGTTTTCAATGGATGTTAAATAACCTGGAAGTAATGTACAAATTGACAACTATTTTAATTAATGATCAATTGAAAAATGTATGATTTTCGTCACCTTTCTGCTTCACACACACAATTAAATCCAATGCCTACGCTCGCTTCCCAAACTCCATGATCAAATGCTTTCCCAGCAACACATTAAGAGAGATATTGAGCTTGAAGATGGCGCGATAGGTTTCTGAATGTTCCGGGTCATTCTTCACCTGCTTGTTCATTGCTTTGCGATTGAAATAGTATAGGGCCGGATACCATAAAACCAAAAGCAAATACGATGTTGAACTTCGCCTGGTAGGGTGGACTTGCTTTAAAACAAGATTGTTGATTGAGCCCAAGGTCCGGAGTCGCAACACACCGCTGATAAAAATTTTACTGAAGTAGCCATCATTACTGTTTTCCCATTTGGTAAACGCATTCAATTCGTTGGGTGCGGGCGCTCCGTAATGCTCGCTCTCCATTAAAAATTGTGAGAAGCGACTTCGCAACGAAGAGCTGTTGGGTGTAGTAAGGATAAAAGTTCCGCCTGTTTTAAGAATGCGGTTAACTTCCTGAAACAGAAAATATTGATTGGGCAAGTGCTCAATGGTTTCGCAACAGATAGCAAGATCAATAGAATGATCTTCAATTGGAAAAGGTTTTTGAAGGTCAATGTGTTGAACGATTGTTTTGGCAAACTGATTTTGATTCGGAAATAAATCAAAGGCGTTTACCGTAGCTCCCGTTTCTTCAAACAAACGGGTGATGTACCCGCGCCCGGCCGAGAGATCGCAAAACGTTTTGGTTTTAAGCTGCTCTTTATTCCGTTGGGTGTACTTCCTGAAAAAAATCAGCGCGCTTTCGCGGGAATGATCAACCTGTGGAATTTCATTCATGATTGCGAAGGTAGAGAAGCGCCTCCCTGAAATCTTCCGGTGTATCGATTCCCAGTGTTTCATACTGAGTCTCGGCCACCTTTATTTTATATCCATTCTCAAGCCAGCGCAATTGTTCAAGCGATTCAGCTTTTTCCAGGGCAGATACTTTTAATGAAGTGATCTCTTTTAAAATATCAGTACGATAGGCATACAGGCCAATGTGTTTATAATATGTATGCTGATTGACCCAGTCGGCTTCCTTGCCTCGCCAGTAGGGGATGGGCGATCGACTGAAATACATGGCCTCCTGGTTTTTGTTGATGACAACTTTTACAAGGTTTGGGTTCGTTAGCTGTTGCTGATTTTCTAATTTCTTGGCCAGCGTAGCTAATTCAGTTTTGCCGTCCAGCAAAGAAGCTAATAAATCAATTTGTTCCGGTGCAATAAAAGGCTCGTCACCCTGAATATTAATGACATAATCAAAAACAGATTTTTCTTTTGTCAGCGCTTCAAAGCAACGGTCGGTGCCGCTTACGTGATTCTCATTGGTCATGCACACATTCCCGCCAAAATCAGAAACATGGTTGGCGATGTCGGCATGATCGGTAGCCACAACAACATGATTGAGCGATTTGCTTTTTGTTGCTTGTGTGTAAACCCGTTTGATCATCGATTGTCCGCCCAGGTCGGCCAGGGGCTTGGCCGGAAAGCGAGTGGAAGCATAACGCGCTGGTATTATTCCCAGTATCTTCATTCCACTTTTTTAACTTTTAGTGTAACACCTTCAGTGCCGATTACCTCAATAGTTTCCCCTTGCTCAACAAAATCACCACGCGTAAATGCATCATAAATTTGCTCATCAATCATTACCTTACCGCTGGGGCGCAGAATGGTGTAAGCAGTGCCGCGTTTATTGAGAAGACTTTCATTGAACGTATTTACTGAATAGCCGTCAGTTACTTGTTGTGTGTCGGTAAGCGCTATGCGCTGAAAAGCTTTTGTTTTAGTGAGCCGGGCCCCGCCAAAAAAGAGCAGGAGCACTCCGCCCGTTAATCCCCCAATGGTTGCAAAGGCCGCTACCATAATATCGCCCAGCGGAACAAATTCAAAATTGAAGAAATCGTTGTTGAGCATGATAAGCACCATTGAAAGTACGGTAAGCGAGATACCCGCAATGCCCGCCACGCCAAAGCCCGGAATAAAAAACACTTCGGCAATGATCAGCAGTACGCCAACAAACAGTGCGATAATCTCCCAGTATTCGGCAAGGCCATTGAGGTAATAAGGAACCAGGTAAAGAACCAATGCTGTGATCGCTGCAATTAATGGGAAGCCCACACCGGGGGTTTGAAGTTCAAAATAAATGCCGCCCATAATCACCAGAATAAGAATCCCGCTGATGAAGGGGTTCAGGAAAATAGCAATGATTTTTTCGGCAGTGCCTAATTTAAACGTATCCAGTTCATACGATTCAACGTTGTTCCGTTTTAAAATCTCTTCTATGGATTCAACTTTAGCTTCACAATATCCATTCTCAATCGCTTCGGCAGTTGTGAATGTAATTACTTTGCCTGCCTGCTTTACGCTATCGATCACCACACGCTCGTCCACCATGCCTTCGGCAATGCGCGGGTCACGACCATTTGTCTCAGCGGTTGAGCGCATGATG
>CAZNRJ010000283.1:0-2434 GCA_964574945.1 uncultured Ohtaekwangia sp.
AGCGCAATGCCATCGGCCACCCCGTTTTGCGGACCCAGGTGCGAGATCATACCAACAATATGATGTTCGTTGGTACCGAAATGAAAGGAGCGATCGCGTCCTTTTGTGTAGCCCATTAGCGTACCTTGCCATTGTGCAAAGAGTTTTGTGAAAGGCAATCCCCTTCCTGTGAACACACCGAGGTTGCGATGCATGGGCAAGATGTATTCGTCTTTATCAAGCGCCTGGGTAATGCCCACCGAAATTGCTTCCTGGCCGATGCCGCTAAACCATTTACTGATTTTGTTCTGGCGTAACAAAATCAACATCTTTTCTTCAATCAATCGCGGAACCAAAAGAGCTTCGTACAAGGTGCGAAGGGTTGCGTCAGAATATTTTTTGCGGTGAAACTTCATGGGTGTGGGTAAGGGCAATTATACGGAAGTAGGATCGGAATTATTTTGTAGAACTTCAACCGGTTTATTTTTTGGAAGGCTGAAGAATCCAAATGTCATAATAATACCGGTGGCCAAAATAACAAAGAATAATAATCCATCACCAAGACCTTTAAGTTTTAGCTCATCAGGAATGCTGAAGAAAAGCAGAATGCTTATAAGACCACGAGGGGCAAGAAAATATTCAGCCAATGATGCTGTGCGAACAAAGATTTTTTGGTAGAGGATGCGTACCAGGTAAATTATGGAAATAATAATCAATCCATTTTTGAGAACTTCCAAATGGAATAATGATTGAACATTGAGGGTAAATCCAAAAATCAAAAAGAAGAACGTACGAACAAGAAAAGCGCTCTCGCCACTTAACTGGGTAAGTTGTGTAAGGTCTTTGGAGAAATTGTCGTAGGAAAAAATTCGCTGAAACTTCGGGTGCCGGATCCAATGTAAATTGTTAAGAAAAAGGCCAAATGCCAGTACGATCACCAAGGTAGGTAAGTGGTATTGTTTCCCGATTGCATAAATCAGAATAAGCATGGCAATGATCAGGAAGAATTTTAAGTGATGGGTGATTTTTTTTAAGAGATACAAAAGGGCAAGGCAAAACAGTAAGGAGAGAACTAAAATAAGAACAGTTTGCCAGCCAAGCCGAAAGAAAGCATAGCCATTAACTGAGTTGTTGGTGACCATGAAATTAAATAAGATAACACCAAAAATATCAGACAAGGAAGATTCGTACACAATAAAATCTTTGCGCTCAGGGGGTAGCACACTGGCCGATGGTATGGCAATGGCCGAGCTGATAACGCCCAATGGAATGGCATTTATAAGAATCGTTCTGAAATCCTTACCTGTGGTGAAATAGTAAAACAGGGCAAGGGAAACGCTGGTTATTATAAGGATAAAGAAAGCCGAACCAAGGGATCGCCTGATAAGTCCGAGGTTATTTTTCTCAAGTTTTAATTCTAATGCACCCTCCAGCACGATTAGGATTAATCCGATGGTTCCTACCAAAGGAAGAATGGAGCTAAAATTTGGAGTTGGGAATTTGAAAAGATCAGAAAGATAGTGCAGCCCGATGCCACTCAACAATAATAAAATAACCGAAGGTATTTTAAATTGCTTGGCTACCAGGTCGAACAGGTAGCTAAAGACAACCAGGGAACTAAGAATGATCAGGATAATTTCAACGTGCATAATAAAATAACAACGTTGCGAAAATATAGTTAAAAATTATCCGGTAGCCTATCTTGCACCTGCTTGCGCAACATATTTATTTAAAGAAATTATAATCCATGATTTTATTTTCATCATTTACCCTGAACAACGGCCTGCGGGTTTTTGTACACGAAGACCCCACCGTTCAAATTGCGGTAATGAATATTTTGTATGACGTAGGTTCCCGCGATGAGCGACCCGATAAAACAGGGTTTGCGCACTTGTTTGAGCATTTGATGTTTGGGGGCTCTGTTAATGTTCCTTCTTTTGATGAGCCCCTGCAGCTTGTGGGCGGAGAGAACAATGCATTTACCAATACCGATATCACAAACTATTACCTCACCGTGCCGGCTTCTAATTTAGAAACAGGCTTTTGGCTTGAAAGTGATCGGATGCTTGGTTTATCATTCGATCCTAAAGTTCTTGAGGTGCAACGAAAAGTTGTTATTGAAGAATTCAAGCAACGTTATTTAAATCAACCTTACGGTGATGTGTGGCTAAAACTCAGGCCATTGGCTTATACTGTGCATCCTTATCAATGGGCAACCATTGGTAAAGAAATCAGTCATATCGAAAACGCAACGCTTGACGATGTGAAGGAGTTTTTTTTCACACACTACATTCCCGGTAATGCAATTTTGATTGTGGCGGGAAATGTAACGCTTGACCAGGTGAAGAAACTTTCTGAAAAATGGTTTGCGCCAATTCCTTCCGGGAAAAGAATAGAACGAGCATTACCAACCGAGCCCATTCAACAAACCAAGCGTACGCTTTCCGTATTTGAA
>CAZNRJ010000283.1:2444-4221 GCA_964574945.1 uncultured Ohtaekwangia sp.
TCCTGCGAATGCGTTGTATAAAACCTTTCACATGCCGGGACGATTTGATCCTGATTTTTATGCAACTGAATTAATCAGCGACATACTTAGCCGTGGCCATTCGAGCAGGCTGTATAATACCTTAGTTAAAGAGAAGGAAATATTTACATCCATATCTTCTTTTACGATGGGATCGGTTGATCCGGGTATGATGATAATCAGTGGCCGTGTGAAGGAAGGAATCAGTTTGACAGATGCAGAGCACGAAGTAGACGTGGTAGTTGAATCGTTAATCAAACAGGGTCCAATCCCTGACGAATTGCAGAAAGTGAAAAATCAAGCCCAAACCACCCAGGAGTTTGAAAAAGTAGAGGTGATGAACCGCGCAATGAATTTAGCCTTTGCCGTGCTTTCGGGCGATGCTGATTTAATTAACCGGGAAGGCGACTTGATTGAAGCGGTTACAGCGGAAGATATTGTTCGTGTTGGAGACGGAATTTTTAAAGAGGAAAACTCAAGCGTCCTCTATTATCATTCAAAACCCAAGGGGTAGTATTTATAGTTCTGGATCATTCTTATCAAACTGATGGTATTTATTGCGTTCGATAATAAATTATTGATAACCACCTTTAGCCCATAAGTATAAATCTGAATTCAATAAGGTGATACTGACTGAATCCGACTAATTTTGGAAAAAGTAAAGATATGAAAATTCGAGTGGGGCTTGGCTTTGACGTTCATCCGTTAGAAACAGGGCGTGATTTTTTTCTTGGTGGAATTAAACTCCAGGCGGCAAAAGGAGCAGTGGGCCACTCAGATGCCGATGTACTCATTCACGCTATTTGCGATGCGCTTTTGGGGGCGGCTAACTTACGCGACATTGGGTTTCATTATTCTAATAAAGATCCGCAATGGGCCGACAAAGACAGCAAATATTTTTTGAAAGATGTTACCCGCATGCTTGCTGAAAAAGGGTGGACGATTGAAAATGTGGATTGTACATTAACGCTGGAGCATCCAAAAATAAATCCGCACATACCGGAAATGAAAAAAGTGTTGGCCCCGCTTATGAATATTGAAGAAGATGACATTTCAATTAAAGCAACCACTGCTGAGCGACTTGGTTATGTGGGCCGGGAAGAAGGGGTAAATGCAATGGCCGTGGCATTGATTAAAAGAGAACCTTGAGTTTGCTAAGAATAATTATTACTGAAGATGGCTCTCATTCATTATTGAATGAAGCATTGAATGAAACGTATCACTCCCGCCATGGAGCGGTTCAGGAATCGGAATATGTTTTTATTGAAAGTGGATTGATTTTTTTTCTTAAGGACGGGAAGAAATCAGTTTCTATTCTTGAGATTGGCTTTGGCACCGGGCTTAATGCATTGCTGACTGCTAATGTTTCAGAAAAAAAGAAAATCAACATTGCTTATAATACGTTAGAAACTCAGCCAATTCCCGAAGAAATCTGGCGCACTTTAAATTATTCAACAGAAAGAATTTTGTTTGAGAAATTGCATACCGCTGCCTGGAATGAATGGGTAGCTGTAACGCCTCAATTTAATTTGTTTAAGATTGAAGAATATCTTCAGGCTGCAAACCTGGGCACTCAACAATTTGATCTTATTTACTTCGATGCCTTTGCACCCAACAAACAGCCTGAAATGTGGGAGCGTCCCATGCTTGAAAAGATTTCATTAGCGATGAAGCCGGGGGCTGTGTTTGTTACCTATTGTGCAAAGGGTCAACTGAAGCGAGATTTAAAATCATTAGGCCTTGTTGTAGAATCGCTTCC
>CAZNRJ010000283.1:4231-5543 GCA_964574945.1 uncultured Ohtaekwangia sp.
GAGATGGTAAGGGCAATTAAAATTTAATCAGACCTTCAAAAGTCCTATTTTTGTTTCTTTAAAATTATTGAACGTGGCTGGTAAAAAAATAAAAATAGGAATGGTGCAGATGAGTTGCACCAAAGAACCAAAAGAGAACTTACAAAAGGCAATTGGAAAAATCCGCGAAGCCACTACAGGTGGTGCGCAGATTGTTTGCCTGCAGGAATTATTCACCTCCCTGTATTTTTGTGATGTGGAGGATTACGAAAATTTTAAATTGGCCGAAGCTATTCCAGGCCCTTCCACCGATTCACTTTCTGCCTTGGCAAAAGAATTGGGTATTGTCATCATCGCTTCCTTATTCGAAAAGAGAACACAGGGAATTTATCACAACACAACCGCGGTGTTGGATGCGGATGGAACGTATCTCGGTAAGTATCGCAAGATGCACATCCCGGATGATCCTGCTTACTACGAAAAATTTTATTTCACTCCTGGTGATCTTGGCTACAAAGTTTTTAAAACCAAATTTGCTACGTTGGGTGTTTTAATTTGTTGGGATCAGTGGTATCCTGAGGCATCGCGTATTACTGCGTTGATGGGTGCGGAGATTTTATTTTATCCAACGGCTATCGGCTGGGCTACCTCGCAAGATGAAGCCACCAACACAGAACAATACAATGCGTGGCAAACGATCCAGCGGAGTCATTCCGTTGCCAACGGACTTCATGTGGTGAGTGTAAACCGTGTTGGATTTGAGCAGGATGGTGCCATGAAGTTTTGGGGAGGCTCATTTATTACTAATCCATTTGGCTCTATTTTATATAAGGCATCCCATGAAAATGAAGAGGTTCATGTGCAGGAAGTAGACCTTGCCAAAACGGATAGTTACCGAACTCATTGGCCTTTTATGCGCGACCGAAGGATTGACTCCTATCAACCCATTACAAAAAGATTTATTGACGAAGATTAAAGTCCACAGACTACGGTCGACTGTAGTCTGTGGACATCCATTTACTGATGACTCCAAAACAATTAGGCTACCACTTCCCCGCAGAATTTGCAAAGCACACCGCCACGTGGTTAAGCTGGCCACATAAGGAAGCCTCCTGGCCGGGAAAGATTGAAACAATTTATCCACGCTATGCCGAGTTTATTAAACGGGTAGCCGAAGGGGAAAAAGTGAAGATCAATGTGTTGGATGATACGATGAAACAAAAAGCGCTTAGTCACATTACTGAAGCTGGAGCAGATTTGAACAACGTTGAGTTTTTTATTCACCCCACCAACGATGCCTGGTGCCGCGATCATGGCCCTGCATTTTTGGTCA
>CAZNRJ010000284.1:0-5534 GCA_964574945.1 uncultured Ohtaekwangia sp.
CACCCACAAGCCATCCCCAAGGTTACTTGGGGCCAGGTACCTTAAATTTGGGAACAACCCCAGCCAATCCATTTTTAAGGATTGCAGTTTTCTATCCACCGTTCGCCACTTTGCGCCATCATGAAACCAAAAATATCCGGCCGATGCAAAATATTTTCGCAGACCGGGAAGTGAATCATACTTGACAAATGAAGCACTCTTGGTATCAAAGCGACTGAATTGCCCGGAGGCCGCAATGTAGATATCACTCCCATAGGCCAGGCCTACTGTTTCATCGCGGGACGGATTGCTTATCGGGTAAGATATTAAATCCGTGATGTCACCGTCCACGGTTTCAACTTTATAAATATTTCTCCGCCCGCAAAGCCAGATGTTTTCAAGCCTGTCTTCAAAGGAATGACTGATGAAATCATTGAGCGAATCAATCAGGTTTGTCTCATGCCAAACATCATTCTTTGAAATGAGAGTCTTTACTTGCTCTGCATAAGTTCCTATTACCAACTGTTGAAGGGAAGGTGAAAAAAATACAGATCGAACGGGCTCTTGCAAAACAGGCTTTGATTTAAGCCCTGATACTTCATAAACTCCACTAAGGCCTGATGCAAGCAACTTACCCCTTACTTCAACCAGTTGAGTTATTTTGCCGTCAATGCCCTCAACTTTTTTGAATTTATATTCAATCGTTGATTTTGCAGTGTCCTTTTTTAGTTCAGAAATTTTAGGGACTACCGACCTTCTTCCGCTTTTACTTTCCACAGGCTTTGCTTGCGTGATCAGCATGGGATCCGGGAAATCTTCAACCAATTGATAAAGCCCTAACGTTGTTCCTACATATACTTTCCCCTGAAACGTTTGGGCACACAATAAATTTCCGGTCAGGCCGGGATAATGATCGAACGAACGAAAAGGAATATTAGGGGCAATACGGGTAAAGCCATATTCATGCGCCACCCATACGCCCTGTCTTTTGTCGGTCATTAAACAATACACTTCATTGTCGGGCAGGCCGTTTTCATAATTAATAAATTGTTCTGTTACTCCTGTGTTAGGGTTAATAAAGATTACTCCACCGCGCAGTGTTCCCAATGCAATAAGGTTATCATTTACCCACACCCCATCTACCAACACATTTCTGGTTAGCAGGGCTTGATCCTTTACGACAATCTCCCTCAGCGCATTATTTTCGTATACATAAACCCGGTGGTTATCCATACCTACCAAAAACTGTTTTCCGTTGGCGGATGGCGTTGAGAATACCAGGTTACCGGGCGTAATATCAGAGGCTACTAATTTCGGGCTCTCTATTTTCAACAGTCCGCGTTTTGCAGTACGCACATAAACGGTATTGTTTACATTGTAAATACCCAGAAATAAACCCTGACTGCTGTCTGGCTTGATTGAACTTACTAATTCATTTTTTGAAATATTGTAAACAGAGATCAGGTCTTTTGCACAGAAAAAAACGTTTTGATCATTCGTGACCGTAGAGAAAAAATTTCCATCGGCCATCTTTGAGTAGAGTCGCGGAGTCTCATTCTTAGGGCCCAGTTTTCCGATTCCCGAAAGGCCGGCCTGGTACACTTGCGTTCCGGTTGTGGAAAGCCCGTATACTGCTCCCGGTACAGATACAAGTCTCCAGTTTCTCCCGTCAAACTCAAGTATGCCGCCTTTATTTGCAAAATAGATTTCGCCTTGTTCGTCTTGTACAATGTCTACACTCCGAAAGTCTATCTGATCATCGGGAGGAGTATAATGGGATAGATAGTAAGCACCGGTTTGCGCCTGCAAAGAAAAAGATAAGGCCCATAGACTGAATACGATGAAAGGGAATCTCATAGAAAACACTCTTCTAAAATTAGTTGAAACGGCAGGAATAAAAAAGGTGAGCTTGGGCTCACCTTTTTTTAAGTTTTGTTCCACGCATTTATAATTATCGGGACACAAAAATAAAATCGCTGCCCGGTGCATTGTCGCCAAATTCACCAAAGCGCGGCTGAATTTTTAATTTCTCCACATAGCTATAAATTTCGGGTAATGTTAAAATTCCATCCCGGCCACCACGCGACCTTAACGCATCAATAAAATTTTTGGCAAACGGTGAATGCTTACCGGGTATTCCATCACTCACATAAGTCTTTCCGCCTGAAGTCAGGAATTTGCGGGTCTTATACGTAAGCTTACGGGTTATAAATTCAGTTTGATTTTGTTCTTTATACACTTCTTCATCCGCACCGCGCGAAGAAGCTAAGGCCTGATCAAACGTTCCTCCAAAGCACACATCCATTGCTAAAAATATATGTTCGCACGGAATGTTATTAGTGATAGAACGCAGTCGGTTATGAGAAAGGTACGTTGTCTTAGCTTCATCATTCAACAGCGACTCACGAGCCACCACAAATCCTTCACCGAAGGTTTGGTCATACGTACCATGACCCGCAAAGAAAATAAAGAGTTGATCCAGGGGTTGATATTTCTTCTCTCCATATTCGCGGATCTTTCTCAATATTTCCGATTGAGTGGCATTCTCAATCATCTCAACTTTAAAACCATACGTCTTTCTCAATTCTTCGGCAATGGTGCGCGAATCAAATACCGGATTTACCAGGTCAGACCAGTTATCATAATTATCGGTTGCAAATATAAGTGCGTAGTCGGTTCGATTAAGCTTAGTGGCATTTGCCAATGAGGCACTGCCCACATGCACTTTTCGCTGACTTATAGTTTTAACTCCATCAACATTTTCAGCAACGATCTCCACTAAATTTTCACCGTCCATAAGGGTAAGTGATTTTTCGACAACCGAATTATACTGCTCTTGCCCTTCCGGGTGAATGGCCAGGGTTCCCCGGCTTGCTGTCTCTAAGGTTTCCTTAATGGAGATGGTAATATTTTTAAGTGCGGTAACAGATGCAAACTCAACCCGTATCTTAAACTTATTATCCTGCACATAGCTGGTTTCAGGAATTGGGGTAACCCAGTTGATAACCGGGATAGTACTTTTTACCAATAATTTGGGATCACTAAAGTCAACCTCAAACTCATTAGTTCGTGTGCTTACATTTTGAGATCGTGCCACGAATGACACAATGATCAAAAATGCAAACAAACATAAGGATGTTGATTTTTTCATGACTATTTATTTAAAATGACTTTACCTGACTGAACTTCATTTTGATTTTCAGACAAAACGCTTAATCGATAAGTATACATTCCATTGCCGGTGGCTGTTTCACTGCTCTTCCAAAGCACTGAATAAAATCCCGGAGGCAGAACATCATTAACAAGCGCTGACACTTTACGGCCCGTCATATCGTACACATCAAGATTAACCTGATAAGCCGTTTTAGTTCCTGATACTGTAAAAGGAATTGTTACATCTCCATTTGAAGGATTTGGGAATGCATCGCCCAACAGTGTGCCTTCGGGCCTTATCTTATACTTGAGATCGTCTCCAAAATAAATTTTAAACGTGCCCGATTTTTGGGGGTTAACTGAATGGGAGTTTTTCTCTCGCATATCAACAATCAGTTGCCTGCTTTCATCAACCAGGTATAAGTCCTGTGTAATATTCTTAATGGCAGAGTTATCCCAATTTAATGTAGCCTCGGAATCTACATTTCCATTCAATACAAATGACCATTTGTACTCTTGCTGAAGGGGAACCACATCACGGGCAAACTTTTTCACAAAATACTCGGGGTGTTCAAAATTCATTTCAATAAAATCTAAAAACCGTGGCGCATTAATATCATCGAACTGATCGTATGAGTAATCTGCTTGTCGATGCATTCCAATACCTCCAAACTCATTGATCAACTCACCTTGATGTAAGGTGATAGGCAAAATCCATTCATCTTCTTCAAAGGGGGTTTCGCCCGTACGGCCTCCCGCAGAAGTTTGGCCCGCAAATGGGATAGAAATAGTTACTGCATTGGGGGCAAGAACAAAACCACCTTCAAAGGGTTGCAACGATGTCCCATTATTATAATTTCCATTATTATAGGTTTTTAGTTGTTGTGCGGTTCCTGTAAGACTGTTAAAAGCAACTACATCGCTCCAATTAATTGCAGTCAAATAGGGATTGCCAATCTGGTTCCAGCCAGCCTTAAGATTAATCTGAAATAAATTACTTCGATTGTTTGTGGGGGCGGTAGCATCCGGCAGCTTAATGCCACCTCCTAACGGAGTCCTGATATTAATAAAATATCCCTTACCGCGAGTAAAAGTTGAAAAGGCAGACGGGTATTCGTCCCACGCTGTATTATCCTTTAAAGTAACCATTCTCCAATCGTTTTTAATTTTCAAATCGTTAAGCTCATCAAAAATAATACTCACCGAATTGTTAGAGAATTCGAACGGAATGGTAAAGACTTTCCATCCAGCCGTTGTTCCATTAGATCCTAATCGCTCGGAAGGCACCAGGTTGCCATCTGCTTTATAAGCCAGGTGTGTGTAAAAGTTAGTAGTATCGGTTGGCAATCGTCCTTCATTGTTGCTGGGGTCCTTAGCAATAATGTTATACTCCATTCCTGATTCATCAAAAAATGATTCCGGTACAGTAAATTCCCACTTGACATCTGTTGCGTTAAATACCCCATTAATAGTTGAGAATGCGCTTCCGGAAATTTTTCGGTGCGAAAGTTGGGCAGAAGAAACAGTGCCGCCATTATCTACAATAGATACACTAAACTTTGTTGAGTTAAATCCCTTGTCTAAGGTGGCCGGAGCTGCAAAAGTAATGACAGGAGGCGTTTGGTCAATCGTCACGAAAGACCAGGTTATAGCCTTTGATAGATTATTAAATTGATCTTTAAATCCTCCTTCTTCTACCTGAACAGTATAGGAATTTGCAGCAATTAAATTCTCAGGTAGAGTATACGATACTTTATTGCCTGTAACTGTGCCCAATGTTGTGTTAAGTGAAAATACAGGAGTTGAGTTTCCTGTTACAAAAACTTCAATCTTTTTAGATGCAACCGCAATAGGGGGTTCATCGAATGTAATTTCAATTTTTGTACTGATGCTTGCATCAGTAGCATTATTGGCAGGAAACAATACGGTTGCTGCTGGTCCAGCACCATCTTCAATAATAGTTAGCGTCTGATTAGGTGTAACGCCATTGTAAGTTTGGCTTAATCCGGAAGGCCAATCGATAGTGATGGAAGTAATTGAACCGTTATTGCCAACACCAAAATGTTGGGTAGGGCTGCTTTGTGTAGCCTGGGCAGTGTGAGATTGTACCTCCCTGATTTGAGTAACCCCGCCAGCAACAAGTGTGACCCTTGCACCAATGGCTAATTTGTTGGAGACGGTGCCTTTCAAATTCATCTTTATCCAATTTCTCGAAACAGAGGCAGGGGTTGTGTTTCTGTAAATAAAGTTTGCAATGTCAGGATTGGAGAATCCACCATTATGAAAATCTAAAAATCCATCGTTATCAACATCTTCCAACGCTGGTCCATATATCTTGGCTAAATTTGGTGCATTGAAAAGCTCCTGTGTGGTGTACTTGGCGAAGGTTCCATCGCCATTGT
>CAZNRJ010000285.1:0-5519 GCA_964574945.1 uncultured Ohtaekwangia sp.
ACTGCTTCCCGTTTTGGAAGCAGTTCCTTCATAGAAGAAATCTTCTTATCATAAATCAAGATGTAAGCGCTTTCTAATTCAGCCTCCATTTTCTCGGTATTCGTAACGAAGTACGGAGATAAGTAACCACGATCGAACTGCATTCCTTCTACAGTCTTCACTTCTGTTTCGGTTCCTTTAGCTTCTTCTACTGTGATCACGCCATCTTTGCCAACTTTTTCCATGGCAGTGGCAATCATTTTACCAATTTCCACATCGTTGTTTGACGAGATCGTGGCAACCTGGGTGATTTCCTGAGAGCCTTTGATTGGCTTTGATTGCTTTTTAAGATTGGCGATAACAGCATCAACAGCCTTATCGATTCCACGCTTCAAATCCATTGGGTTAGCACCCGCAGCTACGTTTTTAATTCCGTGGCCATAAATAGATTGGGCCAAAACGGTAGCTGTAGTAGTTCCGTCACCCGCTGCATCGGCAGTTTTGGAAGCAACTTCTTTTACCAATTGAGCACCCATGTTTTCGATAGCATCTTTCAATTCAATTTCTTTTGCTACCGATACACCGTCCTTAGTAACGGTAGGGGCACCGAATTTTTTATCAAGAATTACATTGCGACCTTTAGGGCCTAATGTAACCTTTACTGCATTTGCTAATTTGTCAACACCCTTTTTAATTCTATCGCGGGCGCTTGTATCGAATGTAATTTCCTTAGCCATAATTATTTTAAAGTAAGTTGATTGTTAAAAATTAAACTGTTCCAAAAATGTCGGAGTTGCGCATGATAAGGTACTCTTTGCCATCGATGTTGATCTCTGTACCTGAGTATTTTCCGTAAAGGATTTGATCGCCTACTTTTACTGTAACCGGCTTATCTTTCAATCCATCACCTACAGCAATTACTTTTCCTTTTTGTGGTTTTTCTTTTGCAGTATCAGGAATGATTAGCCCTGATGCGGTCTTTTGTTCAGCGGGAGCTGCTTCAACAAGCACCCGGTCTTCGTTTGGTTTGAAATTTACCTTTGCCATATGGAATTAATAAAGTTTAGTTGTTAAAATTTGACTTCCGATCCCCAACCATCGATTTCCATGCCATTTCGTTATTTTTGATTGAATTTTGACACTTTTTCCGTTGCGGGGAGCAAAGATGAAGATTTTTGTCAGACCTGTCATTATCCCACCAGAAACAAAGTGGCAAATTGTCAGAACCACGTTTTTTTACGTATAATCGCTTATCAAAACAGGTAACTATGGAACAATTGAAAGATAATTGGCTAACCGAAGGACTGATCGATTTTGAATACAAGAAATATCAACTGTTAGCATACCTGAAAAGGGCAAAGGATTCATTTAACCGGGTTGAGCTATATCCCTTTTTATCGGACCTGGTTTTTCACTATCGAAACCTGCTCACCTTACGGGAAACCCAATCCATTATCAGGGAATCCTTCCCAAAGGAATTGTCTCCGGAAAGCCTTAAAAATCTCGAAGTGACTTACAAGCGGATCATTGAGGATGACCTGATCATGCAGGAGATTGAAACAATTATTGAGTATGCCCTTCCTCAATTCAAATCATCGCTCGATGAAGGTTCATTTATTTACGAATATGTTGAATCCAAGTGTGAGATTTCACCTGTGGGGCTTACGTCACTTTATACAAACGAAGGGTATCTGTTCATAACTCAACCACCCGAGAAAGAAACTCACGTATACCGGTATCAGACAACTCTTTTCGAGCAAAGTTCAGAGACGATGCGCGGAATACATACCCAACATGTTTTAACTGCCGAGCGGAGCATCAGCAATACCTATGAGCACATGAAGCTGAATTTGATCAAACAGTTTACTTCATTGCCCAACCCATCAGTTTACCTGGTTCTTTCTAAAATTACGTTCCCATTTAACCAGACCTTAATGCCGGTGGCAAAGCGATTGTTGGTTAAGCAAATCTCAAAAGCAGCATAAACAGAAAAAGACCCACGAAGGGTCTTTTCAAATCTCTTAAGAAAGATCAATTACTTATTTTCTTCTACCGGAGCAACTGGCTGAGGTTGTTCTGTTTTATTAAGATCAATCCCTGAACCTTGCTGCTCTCTCGCTTTTTCTAAGATTGCGTCATTAGTTCCTGCGGTGTTAGGAGTGGTAAAATTCGTTGCCAAAGCAAACACCATAATTGCTATTGCAAAACCCCAGGTTAGGCGCTCTAACAAATCCCCGGTTTTCTTTACCCCGATCATATTGCTGGCCCCGGAACCACCAAACTGACCTGAAAGGCCACCGCCTTTGGAATTTTGGGCCAATACAACCAAAACCAATAATACTGAGCTAAAAATGGCTAAACTGATGAATAAGATATACATAACTACTTTTTGAGGTCTTCAATTTGAGCCGCAAAGTAAGCCTTTTTTTGTGGAAACTTCCAAATTAACTTCTTTAGAACCTCTATGGCTTTCTCCTTTTTACCCTGTTTTATCAGGATTTCGACAAGGGTTTCGGAAACAATATTTTCGCCATAGGTAAGGTCCTTTTCAACAAGATCCTCTTTGGGGATGGTTGTATCCGGTGCGGATAATTTATTCTTGGAAATTGAAGGTTGAGTTTTAATGAATTGATTGATGATATCAATTTGCTCTTTCTGTTTTGGGTCTTCCGGTTTTATTTTTTTCTTGGAAGTTTTAATTTCCTTTAGCAAGCCCTCTTCAGGATCAGAAAGTACGCGTTTCTTTGGTTTCGCTTCTTCAAGAATAATGGGAAGCCCTTTTTCGAAGTTACTGACAGCTTCGTCAAACTGATGCTTTCGTTCAACCAAAGTTTCAAGGTCGTGTTCAAACTCGGCATAGAAGGAATCTGAAATATCAGTGTCAATTTCTACTGGTGCATTTGTATTGATTTGAGCTTTTTCAATTACAGGCGCTGAAACAACTTCTGCGACCTTCGTTTTAACAACCTCACTGACCACCGGCTCCTTAACGTTAACAATTGGTGCCGACTTCCTGCTTTGTTGAAGTGCAGTCATGATTGACTTTAACACGGATCGATCCGTACTATAAATGGCGCTGAGGTGAAGCTGATGATCTTTATCGGTAAACTTATTGTCTTGTGCAGCCCGGGCAGTCATTCCATGAATCACCTGGCTATATGGAAATTGATTTTGCAATGAAATCAATTCAATGGTTTCCGCTTCGGAGAGCGAGGTGTAATTAGAAAGAAGATTATAGAATTGATTCTTTTCCACAAATTATTACAGGTGAAGGTAAATGTAATGGAAAATGACGAATAAATGAATTGAGTAAAACGAAATTAATCAAATGACAAATAAATGAATGATGAAGTAGAAATGCGCCTTGAACTATCAGTTCTGCAAAATTTCGCCCTTCTTTATTGGTAATTCGTAATTCTTAAATCGTCCCTTCAACTTACCAGTTCGCTAAAGTTGCATTGAAGATGTCGATGTAAATCTGGTCAAGGATTTTGCGTTCCAAGCTTTCTTGTACAGAGTTAAAATCCTGCGCACTTGGAAAATCTGCATAGAAGCTGAAGTTGCGATCTTTGAAATTGTTTTCCGGTTTGATCGTATCTATATAATTAGCGCGCACAGCAATTGTAAGCCGGGTCAGGGATGCCGGGTCGCCCTTTTGATTAGAGGCTGCTCCGGATACAGGGGCAATAGGGGTAATGCCATATTGAACGATGGTACCTTCAATTTGCAATTCACCATTTTCTGGAACTACCCGCAAACTTGAATTCTGCTGAAAGTATTCTTTCAGTTTGTTGGTGAAGGTCTGGCCTAAGTTGGCAGGACCGAGATCAGTGTTGTTAAAAAAATCTTCTACCTGAATGGTTTTAGCATTCGTTGCAGCCCCGGTAAATGAATAGCTTATACAGCTCTGCAACGTTGGTAAACATAACAGGAGAGAGAAAGCAACAACAGCAATTAATTTATTCTTCAAGTTCGTATTCTTTAATCTTTCGGTACAATGTTCTTTCGGATATGCCCAAATCGCGTGCCGCATATTTTCGCTTATTGTTATTTTTCCGAAGGGCCCGTACAATTAATTCCCTTTCTTTCTTTATGATTGATAATGAATCATCTTCCGCTTCGTGGGTAATGTCCTGAACTTCCTCCTCTTCGTTGGTATCAATAGGGGTATTCGAAGATTTTAAGTTAAGGGTAACAGGCTCATGAGTCTCCTCATTTTCATGAATGCCTTCAAACAGGCCAGCATTATCCTTAATTAATTGGGCAGCATTGGCAGGGTTGGTTGAACTATCCAGAACAATTCGCTTCAAATCATTTACATCCTTGCGCATGTCGAACAGGATTTTGTAAAGAATTTCACGCTCTGAAATATCTTTGCCTTGTTGTTCTTTATACAAGGCCGGTAAACTATTTTCTTTAGGGATATAACGATTCAAATCCTCCGCAGTTATTTCCTTGTGCTCAGATGAAAGTACGGAAATCTGTTCCACCAGGTTTTTTAATTGGCGGATGTTGCCGGGAAAGCGATACTTTAAAAGCAGTTCTTTTGCTTCTTCTGTTAATGAGATGGGCTTTACTTTGTACTTCTCGGCAAAATCAGATGCGAACTTTCTAAACAGCAACTCTACATCTTTACCCCGTTCCCGCAAAGGCGGAACATAAATGGGAACGGTACTTAACCGATAGTATAGGTCCTCGCGGAATTTTCCTTGCTCAACCTTAACCAGCAAATTAACATTGGTTGCAGCAACAACCCGCACATCCGTTTTTTGAACTTTCGATGAACCCACTTTTATAAACTCGCCATTTTCTAACACGCGCAGTAACCTGGCTTGCGTTCCTAAAGGCATTTCGCCAATCTCATCTAAAAATATGGTGCCTCCGTTGGTCACTTCAAAATAACCTTTCCGCGCTTCGTGCGCCCCGGTAAACGATCCTTTTTCGTGGCCAAATAATTCAGAGTCAATGGTGCCCTCTGGTATTGAGCCGCAGTTGATGGCAATGAATTGACCATGCTTGCGCAGACTCAGGTGATGAATGATTTTAGAAAATGATTCTTTGCCACTTCCACTCTCACCACTTAATAGCACCGACATATCGGTTGGAGCCACTTGCATGGCCACGCGAACTGCATTGGTGAGCAACGGTGAAAAACCGATAATGCCAAATCGTTGTTTTACACTTTGTATTTCTGAGTCTGTAATTGCCATAGTTATTCTACAATTGATCCAATCAACGTGCCGCTTGTGCAACGTTCAATAAGTACATTGACGTATTCGCCTTTCTTTTTATTTCCTTTCGGGAAAACAGCTACGTGGTTAGAAGAAGTTCTTCCTTGCCAGTGCTCTGCACTCTTTTTCGACTCACCTTCAATCAAAATACGTTGCGTACTTCCAACATCCATCTGGTGATGAAGGTGTGAATGTTGTCTTTGCTTGGCGATGATTTCTTCGAGTCTCCTGTTCTTAATATCTAACGGAATATCATCTGTAAGTTTTTTTGCCGCTGGGGTTCCTGGTCGTTCTGAGTATGAAAACATG
>CAZNRJ010000286.1:0-5475 GCA_964574945.1 uncultured Ohtaekwangia sp.
CCTTCGCCCATAATGAGCGTGCACATCGGGTATTCCATACCGCCATCTCCGCCCTGAATGACTGAGTAGGTATCGAAGGGGTACTTCCCAAAATTCTTATTCAAAAATTCAAATACTTGGACAGCCACACCTTGCATTCGTTTCCAGGTTTCGGTAGTCTTTTCGTTTTTCTGATAAAAGAAATGCAACTCGGGCCCATTTGGAACCTGGGCACGATCGTGTGTATAATCAGGATCGGCCGTCCAGGCAAAGTCAATTACATCTTTCGCTACAAAATGCCAGCTTAAATCTCCGCCTGGTCTCTTTACGGATGAGCCGGGTTTTTCATAACCGTGACCAATCTCTTGCGGGTTCTGTAATTTTCCGGTTCCACCGATTACAAATTTCGGATCAATTTTGATAGTAACATCAAAATCTCCCCATACACCTTGAAACTCACGTGCCACATATTGATAGGCATGCCATCCTTGAAAATCATACTCAGCTAATTTGGGATACCATTGCGTCATGGAATAAGCAATCCCTTCCCGGTTGTCCCTTCCGGATCGTCTTATCTGGATCGGTACTTGTGCTTCAAAAACCATTTCAAAGGTTGTCTTTGTTTTGGGCAGCAAAGGTTTGGCAAGTGTTACTTCCAATATGGTTCCATCCACTTTGTAGGCAGTGGCTTTGCCATCTTGTTTAAGTGATTGAATGTGCTGAAACCCTATTTCATCTTCTTTTAGTTTAGAGATTCGGTCCATCACTCTTCTGTCAGGGTCAGGAAGGTTGCGCGACCGCACATCCATCATACTGCCGGGTTGAAAGGCATTGAAGAAGAGATGGTAATATACTTTGGTTAGTGTATCGGGAGAGTTATTATAATAAACCAATTTTTGATCACCGGTAAGCCGGTGATTGGTTGTATTCAGCTGAACATTCATGGAATACTCCACACGCTGTTGCCAACGATAATCCTGGCAAAAAGAGAGCGTAGATATTGAAACAAAGGCAACCAGAAGGAACAATTTCATAACGGGATGAATTTTAATTCGAAACATATAGAATTCGCACTAAGATTCAAATGCTTTTTACTTGAACCGTCTTAGAATTTGATTCTTCTGGAAATGCTTGCCGAAATGTAACCCGTATCAACCAATTCAATAGGTTCACCGGAAAGTGATTTTGGAATGTTGTAGGTATAGCTTACTATAAATATCCACTGCTTAATCGTTACGGAAAGAGGTGCAATAAATGAATAATTGAGCACTCCAAACTTGTTAAAGGTTTCTGTGTAATAACGTGGCAAATTGTTTCTCCACAAATACAGAAAGCCAAGCCGGGTTAAGGCAAGAGGATAAGGGGTTTCTTTAGTCCACTGTTCATTACCTAATAGAACAGAAAACATAGGATAAAATGCAATGCGA
Organism: uncultured Ohtaekwangia sp.; assembly: GCA_964574945.1. Taxonomy (GTDB): domain Bacteria; phylum Bacteroidota; class Bacteroidia; order Cytophagales; family Cyclobacteriaceae; genus ELB16-189. The sequence goes on from CAZNRJ010000286.1 coordinate 1,407, forward strand.
TCGATGAAACCAAGCTTGGTCTTCTGTAGATTTAGCATAATGTTTGGAGTGATTCGATGAGCGGTTTTATCTCCAAAATAAAATTGATAATCCAACCGAAACGTAAATAATCCCACATCAAAGAAATTGGAAAGGCCCACGTTGTTTTTGTACGCGATGTATTCATCTTCACTTAGGTTGGAGTACATATAGCGACTATACTCAGTCATGAACGACCACCATACGGTTGGGCTATTCATATAACCAAGGGAGCCCACCGTGAGGTAATAGTTAGGTTCATACTCTTTGCTCCAGTAGCCGGTTGCATCGGCATACAAGCCCGATTTATGATAGTAGGAAATGCCGGGTGCCATCCCAAACTGATTAAATCCAAGTGTACGACTATCGGAAACTACATTGCTATTGTAGCCAAGCCTGACGATCATTTGCGATTTGATTTCAGGAGCGGGGAGATTTATAAGGCTATCCATCAATCTTAAAAAATCGGATGAGCCCGGTTCATTCAATAAAGAATCAAGTTCGGCAATGTATGGGTCGTTGTATAATAAAGCAGAATCGGTTTGTTGCCCTTGTACGGTCAAACAAACGGATGATAAAATGATTATCAGAATCCTTTTTCGAAACACAATTTATTTAATTCCGCTTTAATTGTTGATTTCGTTCGCGGATATTTTCGTTACGCTGTTGCATCGTTCTGCGTTGCTGGATTTGTTCCAGGATGATGCGTTGAAAGTCTCCTTCGGCCCTCCGTAAATTTAACATTTGCTGAGCGGTAATCACCTTTAGCAGACGTTCGGAGTAAATTTTTTCAAGGTCGAGCTCACGTTGTTTTAGTGCAAGCCCAAGTTTTACCAATTCCTCTTGCTTAGCCTGATCAGGATTGTCTTGCTTTATTTCCTTACGGGATTCTACATATTCTTGCCTGATTGCTCTTCGCTTATCCGAAAACTCCCGGTATACAGGCCAGAATTTCTCTGCTTGCTCAGGTGTTAGGCCGAGTTTATCGGAGATATAAGCAATGCGCAGGTTTTTTATTTTCTCCTGCACTTTTGGATCCTGGGCAATTTCAGGATCGGTTTGCTCTTGTGCAAAAACTCCCCATCCGCTAAGGAGATACAACCCAAGTATACATATTCTTTTCATAGCCAATTAAAAATTTTCGGTTTCTTTAAATTCCTTCAACAGTAAATCCAATTCATCGCCTGTTATTTCAAAGGTGGAGAACACCTTGTCTTCCAGTTCATTCAAATCAATTTCGTTCCAGCTTACTGTTTCACTCAGGTCATCCATCTGCAAATCAGCATCATTTAAATAGGCAATCAGTTGTTCCGTTTGGATGCCCGCCAACTGCTCATCAAATGTCTCTTCCGATTGGCCCGTAAACCAGAAAACCCCAGCCAGTACTGCCAAAACAGGCAGGGCATATTTGAGCGAGGTTACCCACAGCCTAACCGGCTCCGGCTTTGCCACCCGCGCCTGGATAATGCCCGGAAGTTTTTCGAAATACCCTTCAGGTACTTCAAAAATGTTTTTTTTTGGGATGTCTTCGAGCTTTTTCATTTGTTTCTATGACTCATTAAGTTTCCTAAAGTTTAATCACGCGGTCAGGTAATCTTCAATTTTTTTTACGGCATGATGAAAGCTGGCTTTTAGCGCTCCCACACTGGTGCCTGTTATTTCCGAGATGTCTTCGTACGGAAGTTCATCAAAGTATTTCATATTGAAAACAAGCCGTTGCTTGTCTGGTAACTTTAGCAGGGCTTTTTGAAGTTTCTTTTGAATGTCCTCACCGCTTATATCAGGCGAGGTATCTAATTTATTTGAGAGTTCTTTGCTTACGTCTTCCAGCGGTAAAAAGAATCGCCTTCTCTTCTTGTTAAGAAAGGTGAGGCATTCATTGGTGGCAATCCGATAGATCCATGTGAATAGTTGAGAGTCTTCCCGAAAGCTTTCGATATTCTTATGCACTTTAATAAATACCTCCTGGGTTAAATCATCGGCATCATCATGATCAATGACCATTTTACGAACATGCCAGTATATACGTTGTTGATAAGCGCGCACCAGCAGGTTAAATCCATAGCTGCGCGTTTCCTGATTCCTGATTTTAAGAAGAAGTTCCCTGTCCTCCAAGAATTAATGTGATAATTTGAAGATGAAGAATTTGATAATGTGTTTTAGACTATAAAGATACAGGTAGGTTTAATATCAATAATCAGAATTTCTATTATTTCGCTACCGAGGCTTGAGAAAAGTCACCACTAAGGCACGGTAGAATATTGTTCTTTGTGCCTCTGTGCCTCCGTGGTAAAATGGATTAGACAAGTTTTTCCAAAAGATCAACTAATCGTTCAAACGTTTCCTTTGAATGCGTGGGGAAGTTGGCAAATCGTAATTGTGTTTTCTTTTGTTCGCCATACCCATCACCCGGGTAAAAGCCCTGACTTTCCAATTGCTTCTTTATCGATCCTGTATGGGCTCCGGTTTCAGCTACGAGTACGGTTTGAGAGCGTGCCTTTGGATCTTTAACAAAAGGTTGTGCAAACTTATTTCCATTAATAGCTTGATAAAAAATAGCCGCTTTATATTCAGTTTCCTTACGGATGATTGAAATGCCCCTGCGCAAGAAATCCTCAATCACTTTACCAAGCAAATAGATACTTAATACATTGGGTGTTTCAGGGGTTTGATTCTTTTTAGCGTTTGAAAGTAAGGTGGGCAAGTTATGATACGTGCCTATGGAGATTCCTTTCGATAGCAACAATTCCGCTTTGGCAATGCAGCGATCATTTACAATCCAAACACCAAGACCTGCAGGCAAACCAAATCCTTTTTGTACTGAAAAGAAAATAGAATCAACTTTTGAAAAATCAAACTGAGGATAGGGCAGGGAAGACACTGCATCTACCACAATTAACGAATCAGGAAACTGAGTTCTGAATTGATTAATAAAATCCATGGAGAGCATGGCACCCGTGCTTGTTTCATTATGCGTAAGTGCAATTAATTCGGGTGAAGAATCTATTTTATAATTTGAATCAAAAACCTGGCCAATGGGGACTTCAACCTTAACTGCACTTTTGCCAAGTTGTGTAGCAATTTCATAAAAGCGTTTTGAAAATGCTCCATTCACAAAGTGTAAGGATTGTTCGTGTACTAAATTTTGAATAGCGCGTTCCCAGATTTCTGTAGCCGAGCCAACAAAAAAAATGTGAAAGTCTTGTGGAATGCCAAGCAATTCTTTTAATCCTTCAGCAGTTGATCTTGAAATTGCTTCAAACTCTTTACTGCGGTGGGATAGGGAAGGCACGCCATCGCGAAAAGCCTGGCGGACATGAGTTTCAACTGTAAAATAAAGTTGAGAAGGACCCGGTGTAAAATTGATCATAGGAATGGTAACTCATGCAAAGTAACTTTAAAGGGACGGACACTCAAAATGATTATTCCATCGGCTACAAAAAAATTAGGGAATAATCAAGAATGCATTCGATGGGTGATTTAGTACCTTTGCAATGTTAAATCCACTTGGGTTTGGGACACGTTTGCTGAACCTAACATTTATACAATACCGAGTAAAGTCCTTGGACAAAATCAGGCTTCAATCACGCCTTAGGCGTGACCTCGCCCTAAAAGCAGGTTAACAGTAGAAGGTTGCGACCGATGGACAGCTCAAAACTTGTCGTTTTTGAGGTTCAGAAACACCTCTCCAAATCCAGTGGGTTTTTCTTTTTTTATGAAACCAATTTTATTCTCCCTGCTAAGTTTTATCGGCTTCCCTGTTCTTGCGCAAGATGCGGAACAAGGCTTATTGGCTTTTGAAAAAAGTATTGAGCAAGCGGTGGTAGCTGCTGATATTTTATTTCTTGAAAAAGTATACGCTCCTGATTTCAGGTTCAAGCATGGCACAGGGTTAGTCGATTCGAAAGAGAGCTGGCTCAAAGATGTAGCGAAGAACAAGGGCAAGTTTTTGTCGCGCGTTATCGATTCCGTTGAGGTTGAGATTCATGGCGATATTGGAATTACAAACGGAACCCTTACGGTTACAAGAACCGATCGTTCTTATACCCTG
>CAZNRJ010000287.1:0-5468 GCA_964574945.1 uncultured Ohtaekwangia sp.
CCGGGTGCAACGCCGCTTCCTGAGCCCATTCAGGTGAGCGGAAACATCTCCGGAAAAATCTCAAGATTCTCATTACAGAATATGGAAGTAGCGCTCGGCTCCACTAACATAAAAGGCAGGTTACAATTAGATGGACTTCCTAACATCAACGAGACTTTTATTAACCTGGATGTAAAAGAAGGGAATATTGCTATTCATGACCTTGCCTTCTTGTTCCCTAAAAATGTATTTGAAAAATTAACCCCCCTCGGCAAGTTTCGACTAATTGGAAAGTTTACAGGGTTTATGGATGACTTTGTTGCCAATGGAGATTTTCGGGGCGCATTCGGTCATATAAAATCGGATATAAACCTGAAGGTCGATCAAGCCCGCATTGATGAATCTACATTTCGGGGAAACTTAACCCTCACTGATTTTAATCTTGGAATTTTACTACAAGACACTTCTACTTTTAAGAAAGTTACGTTAAGCGGGCGGGTAAACGGCAGGGGACTTACCAGGGAAACTGCCGACTTTACACTCCTGGGAAAAATAAATTCCATTGGCATTCGCCAATACGAATACGTTAACATTACAACCGATGCCCGGTTTGCTAAAGAATTATTCAATGGGAAAATTGAGATTGATGACCCTAATTTAAAATTAGCTGCCAATGGATCCATCAATATCCGCAAAGGGGAAGAATTGATTTCGATTAAAGCAAGATTAGACACCTTATTTGCAGATCGGTTAAAGCTAACCGCAAAACCCTTGTTTGTAAGAACTTCGGTTGAGATAGAAACAAAAGGGTTGCAATTGGATAGCCTGTTTGGAGAAATTGTTTTGCACGGTGCCGAGATTATCTATCATGATCAATCCCTTACCATAGATTCCGTTTCGGTAAAATCTTTTTTTGCCGAGAACCTGAGAAACCTTCAACTAAGAAGTTCTTTTGCCGATGTTGATATGAAAGGCAATTTCTTTTATTCCTCATTGTTTCAGGATATAAACAGATTAGTGAGCGAATTTCAACTCAACGTGCGCAATGATCCCAATGAATTGACAACGTACTATGCCAACAAAGTAAAAAGCGGCCAGGATTATAAAGTGGACTTCGTGATTACTCTTCACGATATCAATCCCATACTCACCCTGGCAAAGGTAGATGTATCGGTGGCCAGCAAAACCCATCTTGAGGGCAATTTTTCAAACGGATTTACTTCCTTACTTCAGGCTTTTGCAAAAATTGATACCATCACCTATCAGGGAAAGATGTTTATTGATAATGAAATTGAATTTTCGGGCTCAAAGATTCGGGATAGCACAAGTGTTTTGGCCATGTTAACCATAAATTCCAAAAGACAGGAAATATCGAAGGCATTTATAGCCAAAAACTTATTTTCAGAAGCTATCTGGAATAAAGATCATATCGATCTCAGTTTAGATTTTGATCAGGAAGGCACAACAAACTTTGCACGCATCCAATCTGAAATTGATTTTTTAGCGGATAGTACCCGGATAAAAATACTTCCTACACAATTTCAGTTACTCGACAAGAAATGGCTGATCAGTCAACAAAACGTTATTCTTCAAAAGAAGAAAGAATGGACCATTAAAAACTTAAAACTATTTAACGGAGATGAGTCGCTGCTGCTGGATGGATTTATTTCAGAAGACCCGGAACAATCCCTTACCCTTTCATTAACAAACCTTAACCTTAATATTTTAAATTCAATCAGTTCTTCAAAATTAGAAGGTATTGTAAATGGAAGTATAGAAGCAAAAGACGTTTACAGGGAAGTATTCCTGTTGAACAACATAACCATTAAAGAATTGACTGTAGATAAATTCTTGGTTGGCAACGTTACCGGAACCAATACCTGGAACCGCGATAAGGGCAGATTTGACATTAGCTTCCTGATAGAACGGGCTGAAAAAAGAACATTAACCTTAGATGGTTATTATAACCCTCAGGAAAAAAAACCATTGTTTATACTGGCTAAGTTAGAAGAAACAAACATCAGACTTATTGAACCATTCCTGAAAGGAATTTTTTCTCAAATGGATGGCGAGCTATCGGGTCAATATGAAATAACCGGTACCTTTTCCGAACCGCTTGTTGAAGGGGAAGGAAAAATTACAGGGGGGCAAATTATGATTGACTACCTTAAAACGCTGTATACATTTCGTGGCACGCTTGGAATCACTCCCGACAAAATCATCTTTAAAGATTTTAGTTTACAAGACAAGCAACGTAACAGCGGTTACTTAGACGGATATTTAACCCATCGGAATTTTTCAAAGTTCCGAATTGTACTGGATGCAAACTTTACCAATTTCCAGGTTCTGAACACAACCTCAAAAGATAACAGTTTGTTTTACGGACAAGCGTATAGCACGGGTAACCTCAATATGTTCGGCCCATTGTCGAACATGAAAATATCTGCCACGGCACGCACGTCTAAAAACACACGCATCTATATTCCTATCAGTGGTTCTGGGTCCGTAGAACAAAGTGAGTTCATCACATTTGTTAATTTCTCAGATTCGGTAAAAAATGAAGCGGCCGAAAAGAAAAAAATATCAGCTCAATCAAATGATCTCACCGGCATTGTGCTTGATCTTAACTTAGATATAACCCCCGATGCATATACAGAAATCATTTTTGATATAAAGGCAGGTGATATCATTCGTGGCTACGGCAATGGTGATATCAATTTAAAGATCGACACCAAAGGCGAGTTTAATATGTTTGGACTTTATGAGTTTGAGCAGGGTAACTACAACTTTACCCTCTATAATATTATTAACAAGGAATTTAATATCACAAAAGGAAGCCGGATCAGTTGGTCGGGCGATCCGTATGCAGGAATCCTTAACCTTACCGCCAGTTACCGGCAGATGGCTTCCCTGAGTCCTATTTTACCCAACCAAAGTGAGGATGTTATTTCTACTCCTCAAGCCAGAAAAAAATATCCTGTGGAGGTTTTGCTTAAGCTGCAAGGCGCTATGCTATCCCCTCAAATATCCTTTGATATAGAGGCAAAAGACCTTCCTGAAAACATTACTACGGATAATGGAGAAACGATTCAGCCTAACCTGGCGTTCCATGCCTTTAAGGCGAAATTAGATGAGCAGGAACTGGAACGACAAGTCTTTAGCTTAATTATCCTCCGCAGGTTTTCCCCGCCCGATGCATTTAGCACCAGCGGTTCATTATCCAATTCTGTAAGCGAGTTATTATCAAATCAATTAAGCTATTGGCTTACCCAGGTGGATCAAAACCTGGAAATTGATATTGATCTTGGATCGTTAGACCAGGAAGCCTTTAATACTTTTCAATTGCGACTGACTTATTCTTTTTTAAACGGACGGTTGCGTGTAACCCGCGATGGTTCATTTAGCAACCAGTATAATGGCGGATCGGAAGTAGCTTCCATGCTGGGCGACTGGACAGTTGATTATATTCTTACTCCCGATGGAAAGTTTAAAGTAAAAATGTACAGCCGTTATAATTATAATCAAATTAATAATTCGGTTGGCACACAAACCGCCATTACTACAGGCGTGAGTTTACTTCATACTCAAAATTTTAACCAGTTAAAAGACCTTATCAGTTCATCGCGCGATAAAAGGAGAAAGGAAATCCTGGAAGATCCTGCCAACGAAGAAGCCGTTCTTGAAAATGATGAGAGTGACAAGTAGCCTTTATATTTACGTAAGTCCACTAATTAAAAAATGTATTGTGCCAATACTAAGTATCATTAGTATTTCCCAATCCGTTTATGCCCAAAATTCAGATTCGCTTTCCAACATAAATCCAAAACGACTAAGAACCGTTATTATCGGCTCGGGCGTAGCGTATGCCGGCAGCATGATTGCCCTTAGCTCGGTATGGTATAGTCAATACGATAAGGAACCATTTCATTTTTTTAATGATGCCCATGAATGGAAACAAATGGATAAGGTGGGACATTTCTATTCAGCATTTCAACTTTCCTCCATTAGTTCAAGAACCCTCCAATGGAGCGGGGTGCCGAAAAGAAAATCTGACCTGGCAGGCACCCTGACAAGTTTTGCTGTCATGTCTTCCATAGAAGTATTAGATGGATTTTCTGCCGGATATGGAGCTTCCGTTTCAGACTTAGCGGCAAACGCTCTGGGAGCAGGTTTTTATTTTGGTCAGCAACTTATCTGGAATGACGTAAGGATTTATCCTAAGTTCTCTTTCCATCGCACGGCTTATGCACAACAAAGACCTGAAGTTTTAGGGGATGGACTTTTTGAAGAAATTTTTAAAGATTACAATGGGCAAACGTATTGGTTATCGGTAGATATTGATAAATTTTTGCGATTCCCAAGATGGCTAAACATAACAGTCGGCTATGGTGCCGAAGGCATGCTTTACGCCAATGATGCGGACAATATCAATCAAAATTTAACGCCTTACAGGCAATACTTTATTGGAATTGATTTTGACTTGACGGCAATAAAATCGAAATCTAAGCTTGTAAATTCATTGATCTACGTGGTAAATATGATAAAACTGCCAGCGCCTGCATTGGAAATATCCCAGGGCAAAGTAAAAGGTCATCTGTTTTATTTCTGATTCAGACCAAAAAAATCATTACCTTGTTTTACCTAACCCTCTATAGCCATGGATTTAAATGCCTTCATGAAAAAGTATGCAGATGAGATTGGAGGTCAGTTTACTGAGTATGATCAATCTCACTCAATCATCATTGTGCCCGTACCCGGCAATCGCTTTCAAACCGTTATTGGTACCATTCGCGAAACCCAGAATAAGAAGCGACTCATCTCCCTAACCTCAAAAGTATGTGCTTTAAGGTCAGGCGTTGATTACAAAACGCTGCTGGAGCAATCTGTATTGTTTGATTACAGCAGGTTTATTGTAAACGATAACTACCTGCAGATAGAAGCGGTAACAGCAATTGATTCTGCATCGGAGGGCACGATCAAAGAAACCCTTCAGGAAGTTGCCAATCTTGCCGATCAGTTTGAATTAAAACTTACCGATTCGGATATTCACTAATCCTCCACCCGGTTTCATTTTAAGTACGTAACTTTGCAGGAATGCAAGTCGGCTTATCGTTCTTGTTCTTTTTGAATGAGAGAGGAAAGTCCGGGCAACACAGAGCATCGTACTTCCTAACGGGAAGGATTCCGCTTTTAGCGGGAGACAGAAAGTGCCACAGAAAACAAACTACTCAAGTCCCGATTTTTATCGGGAGCGTGAGAAAAGGTGAAAAGGCGGGGTAAGAGCCCACCGGTCTTGAAAGTGATTTCAGACGCATGGCAAACCTTACGAGTTGAAAGGCCAAATAGGCCCCGGTCAAGAATTGCTCGTTCAAAAGATTGCTTCGGCAATCCATCGGGGTTGGGTAGGCTGCTTGACCCTGACGGCAACGTCAGGGCTAGATAAATGATAGGCATCTCCCGATCCCGATAGCTATCGGGACGGGAGATGC
>CAZNRJ010000288.1:0-5450 GCA_964574945.1 uncultured Ohtaekwangia sp.
AAGTGTCTGACGCCTCCGCACTCCGAAAGGCAAAGCGAAGATTGCTCTGGAACACGCTCCGGTTTTTCAGGCCGGGAATAATTTTAAGAAATGAATTTTCACTTCAATCACATCCAAATATGATTCTAAATTATTTGAATTTCAGTTTCCGCAGCATGCGCAGGCACTCTGTTTTTACTTTTATTAATATAACAGGATTGGCCATGGGCATTGCCGTTTGTTTGCTCATGTTAAATTATGTTTCATTCGAAAAAAGTTATGATACATTTTTTCCACGATCGAAAGATATCGTGCGCATTAGCTATTCGCGCCTTATCGATAATGAATTACAATACAGCAAGGCACAGGTTTTTCCTGCCGTTGGTGAAACATTGAAAGCAACTGTTCCTGCTGTTGAAAATTACACGCGCCTGTTCCCTATAACGACACACGTTGAGGCTGTGATGATGATTGAAGAAGGCGATGAACGGAAAACTTTTTTGGAATCATCGGTCTATGCCGTTGACTCAACCTTCTTAACCATATTCCCTTTAACGTTTATTCAGGGCAATCCCTTAACTGCACTCAATGGAGAGAAGAAAATAATTCTTTCAGAATCTGCCGCGCAAAAATATTTTGGAAATTCTGATGCCATAAATAAAATCATTCATTGGGAAGGAATGGGCGATTGGTTGGTAACAGGTGTGTACAAAGATTTGCCCGCAAACTCGCACATGCAGTTTAGTTTTCTTGCTTCATGGATGAATGTGTATGGAGACCGAAGCGCCTGGAACTGGGATGGGTTTTATACTTACCTGCAACTGCAACCCAATGCCAATCTGGCTGAAGTAGAAACCACCATGCAGAAAGTATTGACTGCAAAAATGGAAAGTAATGAGAATGCTAACCGCGCAACAGCCAGTTTTTTTCTGCAACCCCTTGAGGACATTCATTTACATTCTAACCTCTCCGGGGAAATGCAGGTAAATGGAAATGAACGAACCATACATGTGCTTCAATTGGTTGCTGTATTTATTCTCGTTCTCGCCTTGATTAATTATCTCAATTTATCGGTAGCTCGCGCTATCCGAAGGGCAAAAGAAATTGGCGTTCGCAAAATTGTTGGCTCAAGTCGTTATCAATTGCAAATCTTGTTCTTTACAGAGTCCTTTCTTGTCAACCTACTTGCGCTTGCTATTGCATTGTCGTTAACAATAATACTGTTACCCGTTTTCAACTCGCTAACAGGAAAGCAAATGGAAATGATTGCCCTGTTAAATCCTGTGTTCCTTTCTGTCGTTTTAGTATTCCTGATTGTTTTTTCATTTGTCGTTGGATTTTACCCTACCCGAAATCTGGCTTCAATCAATCCTGCTCAGGCAATGAAGGGTGGCAAACTTTCAAATTCAAATGGAAAGGTTCTTAGAAGATCTTTGCTGACGGTTCAATTTGTAACCACTATTTTACTGATCGGTGCAACACTCATTATTCAACGGCAGGTTTCCTTTATGCAAAATCAGGAACTGGGTTTCGATGCGCACCAAAATGTAGTTATCAAAACCATCAGCGGGCCCGGGGCCGAAATGGACAGTGCTTTTACAAACAAAATAAATCTCTTTAAGGACAGAATTAAAGACAAGGCGTTTGCGGTTAACGCAACAATTACCTCTTCTATTCCCGGCCGCGAAAATGAATGGCTTGGCCGTTTGAGAAAATCGGAAGATAATCCTGAATTGATTTCAACCTCACGCACACGTGTGGACAAAGACTTTATTGAAACCTATGGCTTAAAATTATTAGCAGGAAGAAATTTCGCTGATGAAAATCCAAAACAAGTTATTTTAAATGAAACTGCGGTTACTATGCTCGGCTATAAAAGTGCGCAAGAGGCCATAGGAAATTTGTTGATGGGCAGCAGCGAAATTATTGGGGTGGTGAACGATTTTCATGAGCGTTCATTGCAAGAACCTATCCTTGCCGCTATGTATACATCGGGGCAAGGGTATATGAAATTCATTACGGTTAAGATAAATTCAACTGATGCGACAGAAACACTTGAGTCGCTGCAACAACAATGGCTAACTGTTTTTCCAGACAAGCCTTTTGATTATTTCTTTCTGGATGAGTTTTTCAATCGTCAATATCAACGCGAGCAGCAATTGCAAAAAGTCTTTGGTTATCTGTCTGCTATTGGGTTAAGCATCGCCTGCCTGGGACTTTTTGGATTCACTTACTTCATGACCTACCAACGCACCAAAGAAATTGGCATTCGGAAAACATTGGGCGCCACAATGCTAAATATCATTCGGCTGCTCTCAACAGAGTTTGCAATCTTATTGATACTGGCGGGATTGCTTGCTTTCCCTATTACTTATTATGCAAGCAATTTCTGGTTGTCAAATTATCCAATCAGGATTTGGTTAGGTTCAATAGATTTTATCCTGCCCGTTTTACTGGTGGCGTTTTTTGCTTTTGCTTCAATCGTATTTCTATTAATCCGATCGGCTAAGACAAACGCTACAGAAGCATTGAAGCACGAGTGAGGATTTGAAGTAAATGGGGAGTTTCAAGTAACTTTAATTTTGCATGGAAAGAACCATCCCCAAACAAAAGCCTAAAAGACTTCTCTCGAAGAAGAGCAACGATTGAAGGATCTGGGGTTTTTGAGGCTTACACCTACAGAGCGTTTGCGTTTGCACGAAGTAATGCGAAAGCGAATCTGGGGCGATAAATACAACAAGCTTACGCTGAAAGGTTTGAAGGTTACTAAAAAGAAACTTGAGTAAAATGAATAAAGTCGTGCCACCACCTGCCTACCAGCACGGCAGACCCGAAGCGTAGGCGTCTGACACCTCCAACGCTACAGGCGTCTGACACTTTAAAAGTGTCTGACGCCTACGATACCAATATGCCTCCAAAGGTGTCTTGACGCCTAAACACTCAATACTTCGCAGAACCCGTAGCCGTTGACTTCTTAATAAAATCGCGGATGTGTTCGTTGCTTGTAGCCAGGTCTTCGGCACGTAAGTACATCATGTGCCCGCTGCGATAGCCTTCAAAACGGAGGCGGTCTTTCATTTTGCCGCTCGGATCAAGTTGCCACATGGAATACTTCGCATCAAAGTAAGTGGTGGCACCATCATAATAACCCGACTGAATCATCACGTGCAGGTAAGGGTTTTCGGCCATAGCCAGGCGCAGGTTCTCGCCTGTGTTGTCGTTGGAGTTATCCCACGGGCGCACCGGCCCAAACATGTTGTATTGCAAATCGGTTTTGTATTTCAGCACATCGCGCAGGTAGTAATTAATGGCAGGCGTGAATGAATGCAGCCACGAAGTAAGCTCGGCATTATAGTCGGGCCCGCTGCCGGCCTGTTGTTTATCGATACCGAGGTATCGCGAATCTAACCGGCCTATGGTTAAACCTTTATCGCGCAGCAGGTCTTTCCAGAAATAGCCTGTAGGCACAGTGAGATTGTGATGAAGGACGGTTTTTTCAGACAGCCCTGAATAATGTGAAACTTTTGCAGCGATTTCTTTTCGTTTTGCTTCATCAATAAACCCGCCCAGCGTTAAGGCCGGTATGAATTCATTCACAGTAAACTTTTCCGATTCGGCCAGCACATCTAACAAATCTTTTTGCTGAAGATCGGCTGGCAATGCTTTTTGATACCACGCTGCGGCTGTGTAGTAGGGCAGCGAAAGGGCATTGCCCACAGGTCCATCGCGCTTAATGCCCAGGCCGGTAGGCGAAACAAGGATTACACCATTCAGGTACATCCAGTGATTGTTCTGCAAGTCTAACGCCAAACCGGATACGCGTGTGGTTCCATAACTTTCGCCAATAATATATTTAGGGGATGTCCAGCGGCCTGCGCGCGAAACAAAATTATCGAGCCAATCACCCAGGTATTTTATGTCAGCATTCACGCCAAAGAAGGTTGACTTCTCGGCTTTAGGATCCAAAATTCTTGAGAAGCCTGTGTTAACCGGATCGATGTACACAATATCGGCTACATCTAAAATCGAGTGCGGATTGTCTTTTACGCCATACGGTTGAACGGGATAACCTTCTGAATCGATGTTTAAAATTTTCGGACCGGTGTAGGCCACGTGCATCCACACGGAAGCAGAACCGGGGCCACCGTTAAAAGAAATTACGAATGGTCTGCGGCTTTTATCAGCCACATCAGTACGCTCGTAGTAGGTGTAGAACAACGCTGCGCTGGGCTTGCCTTCTGCATTCCAAACGGGTTGTGTGCCAGCAGTAACTTTATACGGTACAACTTTTCCTTTAATCGTTACCTGGCCGGTGGATGTTACGGCAGATTCGGCAGGGAGCACGCGCTCTTGCGCGAAAACAAGTGTTGTTGCAAAAAAGAGAACCAGGGAGAGAACACGTTTCATATCTATTTTATTTTTTGTGGATACTTTTTAAAACTTATTAATCATTTTTTTTCACTGTTACTTTCTGCGAAAGCTCTTTTACCAACTGGTAAAGAAACTCCTGCCCTTCGTAATACGATTTTACACCAATGCGTTCATCTTTGCCATGCGCACGCGAATCCGTAACATCTCCAAAAATTCCGCTCACACCATAGGTAGGAATTCCTGCCAACCGCAAGTGGGCGCCATCAGTAGCACCGGTTGACATGGTGGGAACAACCGGAACACCGGGCCACATCTTTTGAGTTGTTTTTTCAATCGGTCCAAACATATCCGGATTCATGCCCGATGGCGGACTTTTCTTGGCTACCTCTTTTGAGGTGACTGTAATAGTAGGATTATCAAATATTTTAATAAGCGTTTGTTTGATCTGCTCAGGATCCTCACCGGGCAATATTCTGCAGTTTACATTCGCTGTAACATTTTGGGGCAATGCATTATCGGCATGACCACCATTAATCATAGTAGCTACACAGGTTGTTCGCAACAATGCATTGTAATTCGGATAAGCTGATAAACGTTTCAGTGCTTCGGGACTGTAGTTAGATTTAATGATCTCTGCCATATCTGCTGCTAACTGTCCGGTTTCAATTTTTGAGGAACGTTCAAAGTAAATGCGAGTGCCTTCATTTAGGTTAACCGGAAAATCGAACTGGCTAAGGTTGTCTAACGCTTTGGTCATTGCATAAATCGCATTGTCTTTGCGCGGTTGAGAACTATGGCCGCCTTTATTCACAACTTCAAGTGTAAAACTGTTGTAAACTTTTTCACTCAATTGTACCTGGTTGAGAATCTTCTTTCCGTCTTTTTCTTGTCCGCGACCGCCTTCGTTGAGCGCATACTCAGCATCGATCAAATCCCTATGATTTTCCAAAAGCCACACCACTCCATTATGCTCGCCTCCTTCTTCATCCGCTGTAAGCGCAAGTATAATATCACGATCAGGCATAAACTTTTCTTTTTTCATGCGGATCATGTTAGCTACAAAAATGGAGGCCATCGCTTTATAATCGCTGGAGCCACGC
>CAZNRJ010000289.1:0-1442 GCA_964574945.1 uncultured Ohtaekwangia sp.
TGTTTGTTGGTCAGGAAGACACAACAAAGGCCGAAGGCGTGCGAACACAAACAACGACTAAGGAATTATTTCTTTTGATACCTAAGCTTTGTAGCAGACAATTTTATTATTGAATTTCTTTTTACCAACCATTTTACATCATAATTCTTTGTTATTAGAGTATCACCTATAGTAAACCATTCTCCTTTAATTGTATCACTTGAAATAATTTGCCCTGATCTGTCAAAAGCAGCGTCTGTATATACATACGATTTATCAACACCTAATTTTAAAGTGGAAATATGTTGAAGAGAGCCACCTGTATTCTTAACCTTTCTTTTTGTAGAGTACACTCCTTCGATTCCAAATTGGAACATGCTAACAAGCCAGATAATCGGATAAACAATGATCATACTTAGTCTCTATTTATAAAGCCGAGGAACAACTCCTTATACGCGATTTCTTGCTTCGGACTCCGTCTATTTCCCCGCAGAGAGTTACCCGTCCCGGGAACTCTGCACTCCTCAAAACTACATTCATTTTTTTTATTACCGCCTCCAATTTCGGACTTGATTTTTGCTGTTTTGTGTAAATCGGGGCAGTTAAGTAAATTCGTTGCTCATTAGCTCAATGAAGTTGCTTATTACTATATGCTTATTGCTTGGTTATTCATCTGCCGTCTTTGCGCAAAATGAACAACAGGAACTTCGTAGAAGTATTTATTTCGGGGGTGGCAGCTACGATGTGGATGAAGATCAAATGAGCATGCTTTCGGATTGGTTAGACTCAATACCCAATCTTTTAGACAAATACCAGATTCAGTTAATCAGCCATACCGATCCCATTGGCGGAAAGGAATTTAATGAATGGCTTTCCAAAATGCGAAGCCTTTCGGTGTATGAGATATTGATTGAAAAGGACATTCCGGAACGGTTCATCTCTATAAAAGATTGGGATTTTGAAAACCCTGTTTACAGTAACCAAAGCCGAAGGGGTATGTGGATGAACAGGAGAGTGGATGTGATTTTGTATCCCCTTGTGTTTTAAAAGTGCGAAATTCAAAATGACGAGGTACAAGCTCGTAATTCGCCCTTCTTCATTCGTCCCTTGGAACGTCCCTTATCGGACACCTTTTTTCACTTACGGACGGGTTGTTATGCAACTAATCCCTTTTTTGCACGTCTAATCCCGTATTACGTCTTGGCATGTATTTAGCCAAAGGAAAGGCAAATTGGCAAGGCGCCTCATTTTAAAGCCCATTTTCATGATCAGTCTAAAAAACATTGACAAGTACATCGACTCGCGCTTTCAGCGCACATTTATCTTAAAAGGAATTGACCTCGAAGTACAGCAGGGGGAGTTTCTCACCATTATGGGGCCCAGCGGTTCTGGTAAATCAACCCTCATGAATATTATCGGCATGCTGGATGAACCCTCGGCCGGTGAATATTATTTCTTTGATG
>CAZNRJ010000289.1:1452-4488 GCA_964574945.1 uncultured Ohtaekwangia sp.
CTTTGATGAGCCGGTGCATAAAATGCGGGAGAAGCAGAAATCGGAGATGCACAAAAACTACATCGGTTTTATATTTCAGGCGTATCATCTTATCGATGAGCTTACTGTCTATGAAAACATCGAAACCCCGCTTTTGTATAAAGGCGTTAGCGGTGGCCAGCGCAAAAGCATGGTGGCCGAAATGCTGGATCGTTTTAACATGGTTGCAAAAAAGGATTTATTCCCGGAGCAACTTTCGGGCGGACAACAACAATTGGTGGGCATTGCCCGGGCTATTGTGGGCCAACCGAAATTAATATTGGCCGATGAGCCCACAGGCAATCTTCATTCCGAGCAAGGAAAGCAGATCATGGATATTTTCCAGAAATTAAATGAAGAGGGGATTACCATCATCCAGGTAACACATGCAGAAGAAAATGCCCTGCGAAGCAAGCGTGTGGTAAGAATTGCGGATGGAGCCATTGAGTCGGATGAAAAAGTGAACAATCAATAATTAAAGTAGTATGAAGAAGTTTGTAATTCTGGCCTTAGTGTTAATTGCCTATGCAGGTAAGGCCCAGGATAGCGCCCCTAAAAAATTAACGTTTGAAGAAGCGGTGAGCATAGCCTTAAAAAATAACATAACCTTAGGCCAGCAAAGAAACCTGTTGGAAGTAAGCCAAATGCAGAAGACAGCCAGTATAGCAAATGTCGCTCCCAGCATTAGCGTGAATGCGAATGCCCAGCAGTTTAACGGTAACTCCTTTAACCAACAGCAAGGCCGGGCAACCAATGGTATTCGCGATGCTGTTAGTGGTTCCTTGAGTGCCAATCTTACTCTCTTTAATGGTTTCAGCACCATCAATAACATACGAATGACGAATAGTCAGTTGGATGCTCAAAGCTACTTTGTAAAAAGAACCACAGAAGATGTAATCAATACAGTAGCAGCGCAATTCCTTACGGTGCTGCTCGACATGGAATTATTAAAAATTGCTACCGAAAATTTTGAGGCGCTGAATGTACAGTTAAACCAGATTTCGGAGCAAGTTAAGTTGGGAAGCCGGTCCCCGGTAGATGAATACAATCAGCAAGGCCAGACAAAAGGCGCTGAGCTTCGCATGTTGCAGGCCGAGATAAACCTTACAAATGACAAGGCCCTTCTTACACAGACATTGTTACTTGATCCATTTTTGGAGATTGAAGTGGAGAAACCAGGCTGGACTATTTCCGATATGGATTTGGTAAATCCGCAGATTGATGAGATGTATGCGCTCGCAAAAGAAAACAGGGGTGATCTTCTTAGGGCTATCAAAAATGAAGAGGCTGCTAAGTTTGGAGTACAAATAACAAGAGGTCTTTACGCTCCCTCACTGAACGCTTTTTTTAATTATGGTTCTGCCTACAATTATCAGCATGGCATCCCCGATTCGGTAATAGCCAATAACCCAAGTATAAACCGAGAATTTAAGGACCAATTTGGAGAGGACAACGTTTATAAAAGTTATGGTGTTGGCTTATCCATTCCTATCCTTAATGGATTCCAAACCCGCAGCCGCGTTGTGCAGCAAAAAATCACATACCGGAACAGTACCCTTTTAAAGGATAATGCAGAAATTCAGGTGAAGACTGATGTGCTTCGTGCGGCCAAAAATTTTGAAGTGGGAAGAAAATCTTATACCGTAAGTGTTGCCCAATTAGAAGCGGCAGAAATGGCCTTTCAGTTGGAGTCAGAACGGTATAATTTAGGGATCACCAATTTTGTGGATTATGCCCAGGCCAACCGGGTACTGGTGCAGGCACAAACCGATAAAAGCCAGGCCGAGTTCAGGCTCATCTTCCAAAAAGTACTTCTTGAATACGCAACCGGAACACTTAAGATTGAGGGTATACAGTATTGATTTGAGTGACAAATCAATTATTGGATTTAGCCTAACAGTATCCCGGATTGATAAATAAAAATAGCTATTGATGAGCTTTTCATGTTATAAAAACAGGCAGCGCAATTTAATTGCGCTGCCTGTTTTTGTTTTGATGAGTTTCTGATTAATAGTTCAGTTCACCTCTTTCAGCAGCTTTCTTCATTTTTTCATTGGCAAAAATCGCAACCTCAACTCTGCGGTTTTGCTGACTTCCGCTCTCAGTTTTATTGCTGGCAATGGGCTGATCTTCACCATACCCGGTGGCAGTCATTCGTTGCGAATTAATATTCTGAGCCATTAGAAAACTCCTTACAGAAGCGGCTCTTCTTTCCGATAGTTCCTGGTTGTACTTGTCAGTACCTGATGCATCGGTATGACCCTCAATTAAAATATTAGTGTCATCATATTTTTTAAGAGTAGTTGCCAATTCAGTAAGATTTGTTTCTGTGGCTGCACTTAGGTTTGACTTGTTTAGGTCAAACATTAAACCCGAGTCGAATGTAATTTTAATACCTTCTCCAATTCGTTCAACTTTTGCCCCTTTTAAATCGTTGCTAAGCTCCTCCGCTTGCTTATCCATGTTGCGACCAATCAATGCACCAGCGGTGCCACCAACGGCTGCACCAATGATAGCGCCTATTGCAGTATTCCCTGATTGATGTCCAATTACTCCTCCTATAACGGCTCCAGTTCCACCACCAATGGCTCCTCCTTTTTGAGTGTTTGTTGCATTACAGCCTAATAGCAGCGCCCCTGCAAGAATGTAGCTCGTAAGAGAAAATGGTTTGTTAATTTTTAAAGTTTGTAGTTTCATGATTTCTGGTTTTTATTCAATATGAAACTCAAACGAGATGCCACTTACCCAATACACTCAAACAGCCTCCGTTAAGGATAATAAAAATATTATTTGATTCTAATCCTGAGCATGGAAGGTTACATATGTAGAAATTAGTCCTCAGATATTTAGGGTATAGTTCTAATTCAGACAAATTATAACTGGTCTTTAATTTGACTTTACCTGGCTAAACTAAATCAAATACGTATGAGAAATCTTGGAATAATCTTATTAGTAGTAGGTATAATTATGACTGCCTTTACCGGGTTCACCTTAATCACTAAAAAGGAAGTGGTCGAC
>CAZNRJ010000289.1:4498-5406 GCA_964574945.1 uncultured Ohtaekwangia sp.
GAAGAAAGGACACCTATTTATTGGTCGCCAATAACAGGTGGTATACTTGCAGCAGTAGGGGTAGCTTTACTTGTTGCCAGTAGAGGAAAAAAATAAACGAGAATTTAGTGTGAAAAAAGAGCAGGAGTCAATTCTGCTCTTTTAATTTATACTTTCACCAATCAGGTTTTATGCCGGGTGCGTAAGGATACGTTAGGTCCTTATAGTACTCCAATGGATGTTCAGGCGCTTTGAGATCAGGTGGAATGGGGCGTTTCGAAAAAGTTTGAAAGTAGAGTACACATGCATCCCGCCAAATAACAGCTTCATCATGTTGTTGACCCAGCAGCATTTCGACCTGGTTAAACCTTTCATCATCAATTTTTCCTTTTAAGGAATTCCAGGTCTTTTGCATCCACTGTACAGAATCAACACCCTGATAATAATGATGACATAATTCATTCCACAAGGTGTTGCCTGATTTCATTTTATAATCCCAGGGCACATGATGAAACCAGAGAAGATATTCCTCAGGGCAGGTTGCCAGCGAAGTAAACTTATCACTAACAGCTTTTGAATATTGTTCAAGGGCATTGCTGCCTGAAGCGGTGCGATTAAATCCTATGCCGAGACTATCTGCTTTGTGGTAGTAAACTGAAGTCCAGTCGGCACGATGCTTATCTTTTATCCATGGCCCCGGTCCATGATGATGATTCCAGCCCATAATATGATGAAGCCCAAGGGGTGTCATATAATTAACGGTTGCTCCACGTGAGGCAATCATCATTTTCTCAACGGGTGTTACAACTGCATCTTCATTGGAGAATGTCATGCGTATCCAATCCCTGGCAATTTCATCCGAAGAAAGGGCGTGATTCCACGCTAACCGACCGAATGCGAACCAGTTGGCTTGCGCGAATGGATGACCG